>CAZCVS010000037.1:0-13393 GCA_964501845.1 uncultured Iamiaceae bacterium | reverse complement strand
AGGTCGTCGTCTTGGTAGTGGGTGCGGTCGCTGTAGTCGGACCAGACCGACTTCTGGGCTTTCCACCTGAGGGCGCGGATGGTCTTCTCGAGGTTGTCGAGTTGCGCGGTGACCAGGGTGGGAGAGAAGCCGGTGGTGCGGGTGGTGGTGTTCTCGTCGGTGCGGCGCTGGGCACGGGCTTGGAGGGTGATGTGGGCGCCGAGGCCGTGGCGGAGGCGTCGGCGCGGGGCGATGAGCGCGGCGGTGTCGGTCGTGGAGATGCCCGAGACGGCACCGCGCAGCCACGGGTGGTAGGCGACGCCGGTCTTGGCGCACAGTGCGAGGGGGTTGAGGAACATCTCGCAGAACTGGCGGTAGCCGGGCCAGGGTTCGTTGCGCGGTGGCCGTTCGAACGAGCCGATGTCGATGAACACCGGTCGGTTGTCGCGGAAGGCGATGTTGTAGGCGGTGGCGTCTTTGGTGGAGAAGCCTGCGGCGATGGCGCGGCGGGTGACGTCGAGGTGCGCGAGGGCGGCGTCGCGGAGCATCTCGAAGGTCCACTCGTAGGGGTACGAGATGAACTCGACGCGTTCGTGGCGCAGCACCGCGGCGTAGTGGTCGTGGAGCCGGTGGCTGGCGGCGGGAAGCACCTCGGTGGCCACGATGAGCCCGTCGGCTTCGAGTTGGGCGTAGAAGGGGTGGGCTCGTACCGCTTCGTACTCAGCGAGCCCCGCGGCCGTGAGGCCGCGCAAGATGGTGTCGCCGTCGATGTGGACCTGTGAGAGCGGGTCCCGGAACGAGCCGGGGTCCGGTTCGCTCACCGAGGGCTGGACTGGCCGTCTTTGACAGCGGTCTCGGGGTCTACCGGTTGGCCGGTGGCCGGGTCGATCTCGACGCCGAGCAGTTCACCCTCGGCGATCTCGGCCTTGATGCGGCGCTTCTTCGAGAACAGCCCGAGGAACTTGTTGCCGTACATGCGCAACATCATCGCCACGCCGGCCACACCACCCGCCAGGGCAGCGCCCCACAAGCTCAGCGAACCGGCATCGAGATAGGCGAACACGGCGCAGACGATACCACGGCATGGACGAACCACGGCGAACTGCCATGCGGGTCACGAGGCCGGGATCGCCATGATCGCCGGGACCTGCTTCCCACGGCGATCGTGATCGTGCAGCAGGTGGATGTCCGCCCACGCGACTTCGGGGCACTTCGCGGTCCGCAGCAGCCAGATTCGCCACTCGCTTGACCAAAAGGCCGCGCCCGTTCGAGAGGCCGTGACCCCTGCCACCACCCCGAAAACCCGAGTGATCCGCCTGTTCTCCGACCCGCTCCAGATGAAGCCGCTGCTCAGGGGCTTTACCTGGACACGGAGCGTGCCTATACTCCCCCGAAACGAATGGGTCGCAAGACAGCGGGCATCGTCTACCGGGAGAGCGGAAACAACATGATCAAAAAGGGAATGCTCGGAGCGGTGCTCGCCACCGCCACTCTTCTCATCTTCAGCGGTGCGGCTCACGCGGAGTACGGCGGGCCGTCCACGATCGCCGTTGTCCAGGGCGAGAGCATCTCCGTAACCGGCGATGGCTGCAACCCGGGCGCGACGGTGAGCTTCTCCATCACGAGCGGCGCCTACGAGGTCAGCGTCGGCAGCGCTGTCGCCGGCGATGACGGCTCCTACTCGAGCACCATCACCATCCCGTCCGACGCTCCGGTCGGTCCGGCCACGGCCACCGCGACCTGCGACGGCCCCGACGGCACCGTGACCAAGGTCCTCAACCTGGAGATCGGCGCCGGCACCAGCACGGACACCCTGGCCCGCACCGGCTCCAACAACACGCAGACGCTGCTCGGCGTGGGTGCTGGCTTCGTGCTCCTCGGTGGCACCCTGGCGATCGGCGCCCGCCGCATCCGCCGGTCCCCGCTCGCCGTCTGATCCAACCGCACGACCCTCGCAGAGGTCCCTGCCACCAGGCAGGGACCTCTGCGCGTTTTCCCCACCCTCTGCCGCCCCGCCCAATCCGACCTCGAGGCCGTGACGTTCCATGACCACCCCTGACGACATCGTCGTCGCCCTGGACCTCCACCGCTCCTATGGTCGAGGGGCCGCCGAGGTCGTGGCGGTCGACGGCATCAGCCTCCGCCTACCCCGAGCCAGCTTCACCGTGATCCTCGGACCGTCGGGCGCCGGCAAGACCACGCTGCTGCACCTCCTCGCGGGCCTTGACGAGCCCGACGCCGGTAGTGTCGTCGTCGGTGGCGTCGACTTGGCGAGCCTCAACGAGGCTTCCCGCACCGTCTTCCGCCGCCGGTACATCGGCCTGGTCTTCCAGCACAGCGAGCTGGTCCCCTACCTCACCGCACGGAACAACCTCTTGTTGCCCTACCTCCTCGACAACCGCGATCCCGATCCCGCGTGGATGGATCGGCTGACCCGTGCCCTGGGTCTCCACGACCGCCTCGACCAGCTGCCCGGCCAGCTCTCGGGTGGCGAGGAGCAGCGGGTGGCGCTGGGCCGCGCCCTGGCCACCAAGCCCGAGGTGCTGATCGCCGACGAGCCCCACGGCAGCCTCGATGTGCGCCAGGGCGAACAGGTGCTGCGCCTGCTGCGCTCCGCGACCGACCGCTTCGGCCAGACCGTGCTGCTGGCCACCCACGATCCGCGCGCCATCGGGTTCGCCGACCGCGTGCTGGTGCTGCGCGACGGCATCGTCGCCCACGACATCGCCTCGCCCGACGTCGACCACGTCACCAGGCTGCTCGCCTCGTGACCCCGGGGCCCTCGATCGCGGCCCGGGCTCGCACCCCGTGACGTTCAACGCGCTGCTGGCCGCAGCGCTCCGCTTCCAGCGGCGCCACATCCTCGGCCGCACCATCGCCGTGGCCGCGGGCCTCGTGATGGTCGTGGCCGTCTTCGAGCTCCAGGGCGCGCTCGACCGCGGCGTCACCGTCGCGCCCGCCGACCTCGGCCCCGGAGCGTCCGTGGTCGTGCGAGGCCCCGCGGCGTTCAGCAACTTCGGCGAGGTGCAGCGCCCCGGCATCCCCGTCGATGCCATCGCCGCCATCGCGGCGTCGGGCGGGGTCACCACGGCCGAGGGCCAGGACCACGGCGCGGTCGGCGTGCTCCACGAGGGGGATCGGGCCGCCGCCACCCTGGGCACCTGGTTCGAGGACGACGGTCTGCGGCCGGCGACCCTCGTGGCCGGCGAACCTCCCGCCGACCTCGGCGTCGGGGTCAGCGTCGACCTCGCCGACGAACTGGGCTTGTCGGTCGGCGACGCGATCCAGATCGTCGGCCGCGACCGCGCCGACGCCACCGTCACGTCGATCGTCGAGAACCGGTCATCCGGCTCCGAGGTGCCCGACGTCTACGCCTCGCTGCTCACGGCCAACGCGCTCGTCGGGCGCGACGGCCAGGTCGACCAGGTGGTGGCGGCGGGAACGGGCACAGAAGAGGAAGTGGCCGGCGCCGTTTTCGTGGGCAACCCCGACTTCGAGACCATCACCAGGACCAACTTCGACGCCGAACGGACCGATGCCGAGCGCGATCGAGCGATCGGCACCCGCAAGCTGCTCACCCTCTTCGCCGGGATCGCCGTCGTCGTGACCGGGCTCATCGTCGTGTCGGGCACCGCCACCGCCGTCGTCCGCCGCACCGGGGAGCTGGCGACCTTGCGCACCGCTGGTGCCACCCCGCGCCAGGTCCAGACCCTCGTGCTCGCCGAGGCGGCCACCGTGGGACTCGTCGGCGGTCTCGTCGCCGGCCCCCTCGGCACCGCCATGGCCGTGCTGCTCAACGACAAGGCCGACGGCCTCGGGCTCACCACGCCCGATGCCGGCCCCCGCCTCGACCTGGCCGTCCTGGCTCTCTCGGTCGGCCTCGGCGTGGTCCTCAGCCTCGTCGGCGCCTACCTCCCTGCTCGCCGCGCCGGCCGCCTGTCGGTCCGAGCAGCCCTGGGCGACCTCGCCGAGCCCACCCGCCGCCTGGTGGGACGCGCCGCGGTCGTCGGTGCGGTCATCGCGGCGGCGGGGATCATCGTGTCGGGCACCGGCTCGCGCGCCGACGCGGACCTCGGGCGCGCCGGCCTGTCGGGACTGCTGCTCGTCACGGGCTCGTGCGTGCTCGCCGCGGCGCTCGTCGGGGTGGTCACCAGCCTCCTGGCGCGCGGGGTGCCCACCCGGCGCTGGCCGGTGCTGCGCCTCGCCGTCGGCAACCTGTCACGCTCCCCCGTCCGCACCGCCGGCACTGCCGTGAGCGTGCTGGTGGGCATCGGCTTGGTGCTCTTGACCACCGTCTTCACCAGCAGCTTCCAGGCCAACATCTCCGACTCGGTCGGCCGGCTCTACCGGGCCGACGCGGTGATCGCGCCCAGCTCGGACATGCCCGGCATCGCCCGCACCGATGGCACCAAGCTGGACAGCTCGTTCGGCGTGCAGACCTCGACACCCATCCGCCAGGGCTCCATCAAGTTCGGCTCCCACGTCGGGACCGCCATCGCCCTCGGTGACCCCGGCACCTTCCTCGGGCCGGCGTTCAGCCCCCGAGCGGTGGCCGCGATCAAGGCCGATCCCGAGGGCATCCTCGTGCGCTCCGGGCTGGGTCTGTCCAAGGGCGACGCGGTCACGGTCACCGGAGCCGAGGGCGAGGTGCCCACCACGGTCGCCGGCACCTTCGACGGCCGCATCATCAACGGCTCGGGCGGCCAGATCGACGCCGTCTTGCCCCTCACCTTGGCCGATGAGGTGCTGCGTGCCGGACCAGACGATGCCGTGCTGGTCGACACCATCGGCGAGGTCGGCCCGGCCGAGCTCCGCCGCCAGGCCGCCGAGGACCCGGCCATCGATGCGCTCAGCATCGCCGGGCTCGTCAGTCGCACCGCATCATCGGCCGATCGGGCCTTCCAGCTGTCGGTGGCGCTGCTCGCCATGACCCTGATCACCTCGGTCATCGGGCTGGCCAACACCGTCGCGGCCTCGGTCGCCGAGCGACGCCGGGAGATCTCCGTGCTGCGAGCCCTCGGTCTCGGCGCCGGTCAGTTGGGCAAGCTGGTGACGCTCGAGACCGCCATCCTCGCCGCCCTCGTCTCGGCCGCTGCCGCGGCCATGGCGGTGGCGACGGGCACCCTGCTGATCAGCAGCGTCGCCCCGGCCGGCACCCCCATCAGCGTGCCCTGGGTGCGATTGGCCGTGCTCGCGGTCACGGCCACGGTCCTGTGCTCGGCCGCGGGCCTCGTCCCCGCCATCCGGGCCACGCGTATCCCCGTCAACGAAGGCCTGGTCGAAGAGTGACCGCCGCGGCGCCCACCACCGTCCGGAGCGCCCCCGCGGACCCGGCCCGCCCCGCCCGTCACCGTCGCCGGCCGCGCCGCCGCCCGTCGCGCTTCAACCTGCGCAGCGAGGGCGGGGCACTCGCCGTGCTCAGCCTGGCGGTGCTGGTGGTCACCATCGCCCACCACTTCGGCGACATCTTGCCGGAGACCAAGCTCGACCTCCTCACCGACCCGGGCCGGTTCCTCGGCCGGGCCACCTTCTTCTGGGATCCCTCGGCCGACTTCGGGCGGATCCAGAACCAGGCCGTCGGCTACCTGTGGCCCATGGGGCCCTTCTACCTGCTGGGCAGCGCGCTGGGTATCCCGCCGTGGTTCACCCAACGGCTCTGGATCTCGGCCTTGGTCATCCTCGCCCTCTGGGGCATGCACGCCGTGCTCCGCCGCCTCGAGGTGGGAACACCGACCAGCCGGGTGGTGGGTGCCGCCGCCTACGCGCTCGCCCCGAGCTTCCTGTCCACGATGATCTACCAGTCGGCCGCCCAGATCCCCGTCGCCGCCCTGCCCTGGATCATGGCGCCGCTGCTGCGCCGCGACGACGACGGTGCCATGCCCCCGGGAGCAGTCTGGCGTTCGGCGCTGGCCGTGGCCTGCATCGGTGCCGTCAACGGTGCCGCGGCCATCATCGTGTTGGCCGTCCCCGCGCTCTGGTTCGTCACCCGGAAGCGCCCGCTCCAGCACTGGCGGGTCGCCGGCACCTGGGCCGGCGCGTCCCTCCTCGGCATGGCCTGGTGGCTCGCCCCGCTGACCCTGCAGGGCCGGTACGGCTTCGCCTTCACGCAGTACACGGAGCGGGCCGAGCTCACCACGGCCACGCAGTCCGCCACCGAGGTCCTGCGCGGCACCGGGAGCTGGCTGTCGTACCTGGTGGTCGACGGCCAGCCCCTCGTGCCCGGTGCCCGGGCCATGGCCATCGACCGGGCGTCGATCATCGCCACGCTGCTGGTGGCCGGTGTCGGCATGGCCGGCCTGCTCCGCCGGGATCTCCGCGAGCGGACCTGGCTGGTGGCGACGCTGCTGGTCGGCACCGTGGCCACCGGCCTGGCGTTCGTGGGACCGCTCGACGGCTTCGGCTCCGACCAGGCCCGCAGCCTGCTCGACGGCCCCCTCGCGCCGTTCCGCAACGTCCAGAAGTTCAGCGCGCTCGTGCGCTTCCCCCTGGCCATCGGCCTCGCCCACCTGCTGGCGGTCGGCAAGCTGCCGAGCTGGACCCGGGTGGGCCGCTCGCCGCGCGCCGCGCGCATCGCGCTGCTCGCCCTGATGCTGGCCGTGTTCCTGCCCGTGGCCCGCTACCAGCAGGCCGGCCTCAGCACCGACGGTTCCTTCGAACAGGTCCCGGCGTACTGGAAGCAGGCCGTCAGCTGGATCGATGCCAACGGTGACAGCCGACGCGCCCTGCTCGTCCCGAACAGCTCGTTCGGGGAGTACACGTGGGGAAGGCCGTTGGACGAGCCGATCCAGGGGCTCTCGAACGAGGCGTGGGCCGGTCGCAACATCATCCCGCTCGGCGGTTCCGGGCCGACCCGCCTGCTCGACGAGCTCGACCGCCGCCTGGTGAACCGCCAGCTCGGCAGCGGGACGGCTGGACTGCTGGCGCGCATGGGCGTCCGCTACCTGGTCGTGCGCAACGACCTCGACCGCGCCCGCATCCTCTCCCCCGCGCCGGGCCAGCTGCGCGCCGCCCTCGAGGACGTGCCGCAACTGCGTCGCGTGGCCGCGTTCGGCCCCACGGTCGGGCCGTCGCTGCTCGGCGACCAGCTCACCACCGACTTCGGTCCAGCCGCAGGCGAAGGCCTGCGAGCCATCGAGGTCTGGGAGGTGCAGTCACCCACGAACCGGATCATGGCCTACGACGCCCAGGCCACGCTGGCGGTCAACGGCGGGCCCGAGTCGCTGTTCTCGCTGACCGACGCTGGACTGCTCTCGGGCCGGGCCGCGGTGTTGGCGGACGCCGGCGACACCGGCATCACCGCCGCCGGCTGGGCGGTCACCGATGTCACGCGCCGACGCGACACGACGTTCTCCACCGTGCGCGACAACGTCTCGTACACGCTCACGCCCACCGAGGATGCTCCCGGCACCCGGCGTGCGCCCCAGGACCGGCTCGAGCCGGCCTTCGAGGGCCAGCGGGCGACCGCCCAGCTCACGGGCGCGGCGCAGATCGAGGCGTCGTCGTACTCGCTCAGCTCGCAGACCCGCTACCCGGGCACCCAGCCGTGGGCGGCCTTCGACGCCGACCCCGACAGCGCGTGGTACCCCTCGACCTCGGGATCACCCGTCGGAGCCTGGGTCGAGACCACCTTCGACGGGCCGACCTCCGTCAGCGAGATGACGATCTCTCGGCCGTCCGACGACGTCGCCCGAGTCCAGAAGGTCCGCGTCACCACGGATCAGGGCTCCAAGGTCGCCTCGTTCGGCAAGCAGGACACCATGGTCGTGCGACTGCCTGCGGGTGCCACCTCGTCGATCCGCGTCACCATCGCCGATGCGGTTCGAGCCGGCCCCGGCTTCGGTGCACCCGGCCTCTCCAACATCGAGTTCGCCGGCATCGACCTCTCCCGTCCGATCGTGCCGGTGACCACCCGGCCCGGCTGGGCCAGGACCGAGGGCCCCCCGGTGCTCGTGTTCGACCGGGCCCGCACCGACCGGACCAACCGCCTCAAGCGCGACGAGGATGCCGTGCTCGACCGGCGCTTCGACCTCGACGAGGCCGGTTCGTTCGACCTCGGGCTCGCGGGTTCGCCCGTTCCGGGACCCGCGCTCAACGAGCTGCTGGCGGACCTGCGCACCAACCTGGGAGCCGTCGACACGGGGGTGACGGCCTCCTCGGTCTGGGAGGACCTGCCCGCCTTCACCTCGGACGCCGCCCACGACGACGACTTGACCACCTCATGGGTGGCCGCGGTCGACGACCCGGCCCCCTCCCTCACCATCGACTGGGGCAGCCCGGTCACCTTGAGCCGCATCCGCATCCAGGGTCCGGGGTTCCCGGGCGAGCCGATCAGCCGCGTCCGCCTGGAGTCGCCGAGCGGCGTTCGCACGGTCGACCTCGGCAGCGACGGCGTGGGCCGGTTCGCCCCCCTGTCGACCCGCTCGGTGGTCATCCGCCTCACGGCACCGGGCGAGGCCCCGTTCGCCGTCGCCGAACCGATCATCCGGTCGATCAGCGAGGTCTCGTTCGACGCGCCGGTGCCGCCGGTGCGCTCGATCTCCGATCGCCAGGCCGTCGGCCTCCCCTGCGGCGAGGGGCCGGTGCTGCGGGTGGACGACACCCCCGTGCAGACCTCGGTGGCCACCACCTACGGCGCCATCGAGCGCCAGGAACCGGCCCTCGTGGTGGCCTGCGAGGCCACGGTCGACCTGTCCGCCGGAAGCCACCGGGTCCGCTCCGAGGCGGGCAACGCCTTCAGCATCGACGGCGCCGTCCTCGACCCGGGAGCACGAGGCGACGTGGCTCCCGCCCGGTCCACCCGAGTGGACCGGTGGGACACGGACGCACGCCGCGTCGAGGTCGGCGCCGGCGATGCCGCCATCTTGGCCACCACCGAGAACGCCAACCCCGGATGGAGCGCCACCTACCAGGGCCGCAAGCTCGAGCCCCTGGTCATCGACGGCTGGCGCCAGGCCTGGCAGCTCCCCGAGGGGCCGGCGGGGATGGTGCAGCTGCGGTTCGACCCCGGTGTCCGCTACCGGGCCCTGCTCGCCACCGGCACCGTGCTGCTGCTCGTGCTGCTGGCGGCGCTGACGCTGGCGAGCTTCGCAGGCCTCCGGCAGTTCCTGCCCGGTCGCCGCCGCCCGCCGTCGCACCTCGACCCCAGTGACGGGCTGCCGGTCATCGCCGTGGGCGTCGTGGCCTTCGTGGTGACGGCTGCCCTCGCCGGACCGGTCTGCTTGTTCGTCCCGTTCCTGTTCGTCGCTCGGCGCCAGGGCGTGCTCACCATGGCCATGGGCGCTGGGGTGACGCTGGCCGCGTTCGTCACCCTCCGGACCCCGTTGGGCTCGACCTTCGTCGGCACGGGCAGCTTCTCGGCGCTGGCCCAGACCGCTTCGACCCTTGCCATCGGCGCGGTCGCGCTGGGCCTGCTCCGTGGTGGCGGCGAGTCGGGCGTGGCCCTCGTCGACGGCGGGACCGCCGCCACCGAGCCCGCGGGTGCCGACGACCCGGACCCGGCTACTCCGTAGCGGCGAGGACCTTGAAGTCGTCCCAGTTGGCGAACTCGCGGGCGTCGATCGGCTTGGGTCCGGTGTCGTCGAGGAAGGCGAAGATCCCGACGCCAGTGGCCTCGTAGTCGAGCTTGGCGGCGTCGAAGGAGTTCCGGACGGTGCCGTTGGTGAGCACCTCCACCTTCGAGCCCTCGGCCCGGATCCCGATCACGTCGCCCACCTGGACCCCGGAGAGGTCGGTGTTGCCGAAGATCTCGTCGATCTCGCCGTTCTCGAACCGGGCGAGGGTGTACGTGCCGTAGTCGCTCGTGGCGAACAGCCCGATGAACCGATCAGGTGATGCCACGCGGATGGCCAGCCCCGCTCGGTCCACCGGCGAGGGGAGCTTGACCTCGACCGTCACATCGGCGCTGCCGGCATCGACGGTGGCGAGCTGCACCTTGGAGTCGGGCGACACCGCCGCCGTGCGGGCCACGCCGTTCTCGATGCTGATGGTGCCGACGGCGTTGGTCCACGGACCGAGACCGGGGAAGGCACCCAGGTCCTCCCCGTCGGCCCGAGTGAAGTCGTCGACCTTGGTGTCCTCACCGGCGAGGTCGGGGTCCGAGCCGGGATCCGGCGTGGTGACGGGCGCCTCGCCCGCTCCGGGATCGGGCGCTCCCGCGGCCGGCGCCGCGGCCGGCGGATCGGCGGCCTTCTCCTCGTCGTTGCTGTTGATGGCGAGGAACACCACCACACCGACCATCACCAGGATCAGCACACCCATGATCAACAGAAGCGACGAGGACTGGCCCGAGGGCCGAACCCACTCGTCGGCGACCGAGCGAGGCGCGCCCTGCTGCGGGGCCTCCGGCTCGGGATCGGGGCCCCAGCCGTCGTCGACATCGGTCTCGCGGTCCGGCTCGACGACGGGACGGGGCTCGTCGAGACCCGCCGAGAACGGCTGGTCCTCGAGGTCGAGCGGCTGATCATCGTTCGGCATGCGCGCTCCCTGTCGACATGGTGGACCCCTCGGTGGCGAGCGTAGCGTTCGCTCCCGCGTCGACCGGAGCGTCGTCTCCGTCAGCGCCGGCATCGTCGGTGGCCGACCGCTTGCGCCGTCGGCCACCGCGGAACGGGTCGAAGTGCTGGAGCGGGCGCTCGACCACGAAGTACAGCACCGCCGCCAGCACGCTGGACCCCACCAGGGAGATCAGCGCCAGCCACAGCGTGGGCAGCAGCTCCGGCGGCAGCAGCAGGTGCTCGTGTTGGATCCAGCCCATGAGCGGCAGGTGGATGAGGAAGATGCCGTAGGTGAGCTCGCCCCACCAGCGCAGGGGCGTCGTCGAGAGCGCCTTCCCCAGCGGCGTGGTGCCGTGCTGATCGACGACCAGGGGCGCGACCAGCAGCGCCGCGATCAGCACCTTCACGAGGTCCCGCCCGGTGCCCTCGATGGTGCCCACCGGCTCGGGGAACGGCGGGAACTTGTACCAGCTGGTGACCAGGAGGAGGCCGACGGCGGCCGCCCATGGCAGCGCGCCGAGGCTGCGGAGGACGGTGAAGAGGCGCCCGGGTCGACGGCGCTGGCTCTCCGCGACGCTCAGCACCGCCAGGGCCATGCCGATGGCGAAGGCGTCGATGAACCGCAGCAGCACGGCGAACCCGATGAGGTGCTGGCCGCTGTAGAGCCAGAGCTTGTAGCCGATGGCGATGGCGACGAGCACCCCGCAGGCGATCCACTCGTCGAGCACCCGCTTGCCGGGCAGGCCCTTCGAGAAGCGCATGATCAGGTTGTGGATGGGCAGGTAGACGTAGAACGACACCTCGGTGCACAGGCTCCAGGCCACCACCAGGCCCAGACCGAACGAGATGGCCACCGGGTCGTACACCTGGAAGAGCCCGGCGACGATCCACGGCTGCCAACCGGTCCCCAACTGCACCTGGCCGAGCCACATCGCGATGAACAGCACGACCCAGTAGGGAGGGTAGATGCGGCGGAAGCGGTGCCAGGCGTAGCGGGCGACCGACTTGTCGCGCGTGCCCACCAACCGCTTCGACACCATGGGCCGGTAGAGGAGGAAGCCCGACAGCACGAAGAAGACCGGCACGCCGAGGTCGAGGAGCGAGAAGATCGGGCCGATGCCGCCGTCGCGGTCGAGCCCGGTCCCGCCGCCTGACGATGCGGCGTGGAAGACGACGATCATCACCGCGCTGAGCAGGCGGAGACCGTTCATCGCCTGGAACCTCGGCGCCCGCCCGGTGGTGTCGGGCGCGGGCGCGTCCATCGTCGTGCTCACGGTCATCGGTGCATCGTAGGGCGTCGGTCC
This sequence comes from uncultured Iamiaceae bacterium, assembly GCA_964501845.1. Taxonomy (GTDB): domain Bacteria; phylum Actinomycetota; class Acidimicrobiia; order Acidimicrobiales; family Iamiaceae; genus Aquihabitans. The sequence continues at coordinate 1,617 of CAZCVS010000037.1, read as the reverse complement.
CCAGCGCCGGGTCGGAGGATCACCTGGGGTCGGGCTGGTTCCACTCGGTCCACCCGTGGCCGGTGCGGCCATCTGCGGTCGTGAACCGGCACCAGGCCCGCGGGAAGCGGCTCACCCGGCCGTCGGGCGCCTCAAGCAGCACCGGCGAGAAGGCGACCGGCTCGACCTCCAGCGCCAGATCCGCCACACGCCACGTGGCCTGCTCGGGCAGGCCGTGCTCGCCCAGCACCGCCGTGTTCTCGACCGTGTCGGTGCCCACCATCGCGCCCAGGGGGTCCTGCACGTAGCCCGTGCCGTAGAGGTGGGCGCCGTCCAGTGCCACATCGGTGCCGTGGAAGCGGGTTCCATCGCTCAAGCGGCCGGCGGTCCAGCTCCACTCGTAGGTCCACCAGTCGCGCACGCCCCAGGAGTGGTCTCGCTGGCCCCACCCGTCGAGCTCGATGCGCTCCGCGCCCACGAGGACCTCGCCGTGCACCCGGCACGGCACCTCGTAGCGGGTGACCCCCGGATACGCGTAGGTGGATCCGTCGGTCTCCCACTCCAGGTCGAAGCCCAGCGGAACCCGGTCGCCGCGGAGGTCCCCGTACACCTGGGCGGGGTCGTCGACGCCGACGGCGAACGCCTCGAGGCCGACCGAGACGTGGTCGAGCGGCGTCTCCACCGTGTAGTCCGCCCACAGGCCGTCGGTCCGGATCTCGTGGGAGCCCCCGGGCGGGAGGGCGATGTCGTGATCGATCACCGTGACCAGCTGGCGATCGGCGCCCACCACGCAGCCCCAGTACCAGGCCGTCTGCAGCCCCGGGTACAGGCCGAGGCGGAGGTAGCCGGCGATGCCGGCGGCTTCGTCGACGAAGTCGAGGTAGATGCTCTCGCTCCACAGCTCCTCGTCCCCGGGTATGTGGCGGGCCTCGTCGACGGCGGCGGCTGGTTCGTACGAGGGAGGTGGGACGAGGTCGGTCACAGGTGCTCCAAGGTCGGGCGCCCGATGGTAGGCGGGTCCTGGGAACCGGACCCGGACCGCCGGTAGCGTGGCGCGATGCTGACGTTCCTAAGCGACGAGTGGATCGCCGCCCTCGATGCGGCGATCGCGGCCGACGAGGCGCTGGTCGCCACGACCGCGGACCTCTCGCTCACCATCGAGCAACAGGTGGAGGACGGGCCGCTGGGGCCGGTGACCTACCACCTGACCTTCGACCACGGAGCCGTCTCGGTGAAGCCTGGTCCGGCTGCCGATGCGACCGTGCGCTTCCGCCAGAACCACGACACAGCCGCCGCCATCGCGGCCGGCCACGGCTCGGCGCAACGGGCGTTCATGACCGGTCGGCTCCGGGTCGGCGGCGACCTCCAAGTCCTGCTCGCCAAGCGGGAGCTGCTCGCGGAGCTGGGTGACGTGTTCGCTGCGGTGCGGGCCGACACCGACCTGCCACCCGCCCCCGGACCGGCCGGCGCCGACTCGTGGGACGACTCGGCGCCCGGCGAGCCGGGCTGAGCGAGGCAACGTGCCCGAGCTGCCGGAGCTCCAAGCCCATGCTGAACGGCTCGACACCGAGTTCGGCGGCCGCGTCCTGGCCGGCTTCCGGCCCATCACCTTCACGGCGCTGAAGACCTACCGCCCCG
>CAZCVS010000036.1:12332-13445 GCA_964501845.1 uncultured Iamiaceae bacterium | reverse complement strand
CGACCTCGCGGTCGTGAAGAACATCAGCGACCGCGTCGCGGTGATGTACCTCGGCCGGCTCTGCGAGGTCGGCGACCCCGACATCATGTACGACCGCCCCGCCCACCCGTACACGGCCGCGCTGTTGAGCGCGATCCCCGTGCCCGACCCCGATGTCCGCCCGGACCAGCGTCAGACGCTCGGCGGCGAGATCCCCTCACCGCTGTCACCGCCGTCGGGCTGCCGGTTCCGGACCCGTTGCCCCCGGGCCGATCAGCGCTGCATCGACGAGGTGCCGGTCATGACCCAGATCGAGGCGGACCACTTCGTCGCCTGCCACCATCCGCTGGCACCCGGCGAGTCCGTCACCCAGGTGGCCCTCGCCGGGGCCGGAGCACCGGCCTGACCGCTCCCCCGCCGCCACCCGCCCGCCGTCCCCGGGCGCCGCGCCTCGACCCCGACACGCGCCGCGGCCTGATCGCCGACGCCGCCGAGGCGCTCCTCGCCGAGCACGATCCGCTGCTCGTGACCTTCGACGAGGTCGCGGCCGCCGCCGGCGTGTCGCGCGCGCTCGTCCACACCTACCTGGGCGACCGGCGCGGCCTGATCGACGCCGTACAGGTGCGGATCGTCGGCCGGCTCGACACCTGGGTCGCCCACGGACTGCGGCGCGCTGCCACCACCGAGGCCCGCCTGCGCGCCCTCGTCTGGGGCGTGTTCTCGTTCGTCGAGGCCGAACAGGACGCCTGGGGAGTGCTCGGCGCCAGCGGCGGCTTCGACCACCCCGCACTGCACGGCGTGCGGGCCCGTTGGGTGGCCGAGCTCACCGCCGACGGAGACACCGACGAGCTCCGTGCCCAGGCCGCGGTGAGCGCGATCCTCGGATCCGCAGGCTCTTGGGTCAACCGGGGACTCGAACCCGGCGATGTCGAGGCCGCTCTGGCGGGCCTGCTCGGCCACCTCCAGGACCGCTGATCAGACGCGGCCGGTCGCGCCATGTCCGATCCGGTGCATCCACGTGGCAGGATGCCGACCATGCAGGCAATCCTCCACACCAACCGCGGCGACGTCACCATCGACCTCTTCGACGACACCGCCCCCAAGACCGTCGCCAACTTCACGGGCCTCGCCAAG
>CAZCVS010000036.1:0-12322 GCA_964501845.1 uncultured Iamiaceae bacterium | reverse complement strand
CTACGACGGCCTGATCTTCCACCGCGTCATCGACGGGTTCATGATCCAGGGCGGCTGCCCCGACGGCTCGGGCCGCGGCGGCCCCGGCTACAAGTTCGACGACGAGTTCGGTGGCCCGCACGACTTCAACACCCCCTACAAGCTGGCCATGGCCAACGCCGGCCCCGGCACCAACGGCTCGCAGTTCTTCATCACCGTCGCGCCGACGCCCCACCTCCTCAACCGCCACACCATCTTCGGCGAGGTCACCGACGCCCTGCGCCGCGCCGTGGTCGACGCCATCGCGTCCACGCCGGTGGGCCGTGGCGACCGCCCCCACGACGACGTGGTGATCAACAGCGTCACCATCTCCGACTGATCCTCCCGCGTGGAGCTCGATCTGGCGGCGATCCACGAGCGGCTTGCAGCCGAGCTCGCTGAGCGCCCCTGTCTGATCTGGCGCGGCCAGACCTGGTCGTGGACCGACGTCACCGAGCGGTCGCGCCGGCTCGCAAACGTGCTGCTCGACCACGGCGTCACCCGGCGCACGTCCCTCGCGGACTGCGCCGGGTGGGAGTCGCCCCACGACCACGTCGGCCTGTACCTGCACAACGGCAACGCCTACCTGGAGGCCCAGCTGGGAGCGGCCAAGGCCGGTGCCGCGGCGTTCAACGTGAACTACCGCTACGTGGCCGACGAGCTGGCGTACCTGTTCCTCGACTCGAACGCCGCGGCGATCGTCTACCAGGGCTGCTTCGCCGCCACCCTCGCCGAGGTCCTCCCCCGGCTCGAGCGGATGCCGCTGCTGCTGCGGGTCGACGACGGGTCCGGCGACGAGCTCCTTCCCGGGGCCATCGACTACGAGGCCGCACTCGCCGCCGCCTCGCCCGAACCGCCCGCGGTGGAGACCTCGGGCGACGACCTGTACGTCCTGTACACGGGTGGCACCACGGGCAACCCGAAGGGCGTGCTGTGGCGCCAGGCCGACTTCCTCGTGGCCGCGCTGGGCGTCCGCCGCAAGGACGGCGCCGAGTACGAGTCGGTCGACGAGCTGGTCGAGCCCGCCGTGCGCCGCAACCTGGCAACGCTGCCGGCGCCGCCGCTCATGCACGGCGCGGCGATGTGGAACGCGCTGAGCACCTGGATCGGTGGCGGGACGATCGTGATCCAAGACCACGTCGACCGCATGGACCCGGCCGACATCCTCGACTGCTGCGAGCGCTACCAGGTGACCTCGCTGCTCATCGTCGGCGATGCCTTCGCCCGGCCCCTCGTCGACGAGCAGCGCCGCCAGCCCCGCGACCTCTCCGCCCTGCGGTTCGTCCTCACCGGGGGCGCGATCCTCTCCCCGGCGCTGCGCACCGACCTGCTCGATCTGGTCCCGCAGGTTCGCATCGTCGACGTGCTCGGCTCGTCGGAGTCGGGCCGCCAGGCCGTCGCCAACACGGTGACGGGCGACGAGGTCGGCCCCACCCGGTTCGCCCCCTCGGCGACCGCCGCGGTCCTCGACGACGGCCTCACGCGCCGACTGGAGCCCGGTGACGGTGAGATCGGCTGGCTCGCCCAGGGCGGCCGCATCCCTCGGGGCTACCTGGGCGACGAGGCCAAGACGGCCGCGACCTTCCCCGTCATCGACGGCGAACGATGGTCGGTCCCCGGCGACCGGGCCGCGCTGCGCGCGGACGGCACGGTCGAGCTCCACGGCCGGGAGTCGGTGACGATCAACACCGGCGGCGAGAAGGTCTTCGCCGAGGAGGTCGAGCAGGTCCTCAAGCACCACCCCGCCGTCTACGACGTGCTCGTCGTGGGCCGCCCCTCGCCCACGTGGGGCCAGGAGGTGGTGGCGGTGGTCGCAGCGACGCCGGGCCACGAGCTCTCGCTGGAGTCGCTGCGGGCGGTGGGGGCCGAGCACCTCGCCCGGTACAAGCTCCCGAAGGACCTGGTGCTGGTCGAACGGATCTCCCGATCGCCCTCCGGCAAGCCCGACTACGCGTGGGCGCGGGACCAGGCCGCCACCCGACGAGACGCCTAGGCCGTTCGTCCCGATGGCCGCCACGAGGTGGCGGCCATCGTGCGTAGCCCGCTACGGTCGTCCGCCCGGCGGAACACGTGTTCGCCGGTCCCCCGCCATGCAGCAGCGCACCGTCGACCTCCCCTTCCCCATCGATCTCCACCGGACCTTTCACGGGATCCGGCGGGGCCAGCACGATCCCACGTGCCGCCTCGACGACTCGGGCGTGTGGCGGGCGTCGCGGAGCCCAGCCGGCCCGGTCACGGTGCACCTGGTGCCCGACGGAGACCAGGTGGAGGCAACCGCCTGGGGCGAGGGAGCCGAGGCCGCGCTCGACGCGGTGCCGAGCCTCATCGGCTGCCACGACGACTCGTCGGACTTCGACCCGGCCCACCCGCTCGTCGCCCGGCTGTGGCGCGACTTCGCCGCGGTGCGCATCCCCCGCTCCGGCGCCGTCACCGAGACGCTGATCAACGTGATCCTCGAGCAGCGGGTGACGATGTTCGAGGCTCGCCGGGCGCAGACGCAGCTGGTGACCCGCTGGAGCGAGGCGGCCCCCGGACCGGGCGACCTCATGTTGCCGCCGGACCCCGAGGTCGTCGCCGGCATCGCGTACTACGACCTGCACGTCGTCGGCGTGGAGCGCAGCCGGGCCGACACCGTGCGGCGGGCTGCGGCCTCGGCCCGCCGCCTGGATGCGCTGGCGGTGCTCCCACCCGCCGAGGCGCGCGAACGCCTGACGAGCATCGTCGGCGTCGGGCCGTGGAGCGCGGCGGAGGTCGCCTTGACCGCACTGGGCGACGCCGACGCCGTCCCCGTGGGCGACGTGCACCTGCCCCCGATCGTCACGTTCGCCCTCTCCGGGGAGGCCATCGACCGCGACGACGCCATGCTCGAAATGCTCGAGCCCTTCGCGGGCCACCGCGGGCGGGTCATCCGCCTCATCGGCGCCGCCGGCATCTCCGCTCCCCGCCACGGTCCCCGCTACGCCCCCCGGGACATCCGCGACCAGTAGCCCGGCCGCCGAGCCTGTGGACAACTTCCGCAATCCACAGGGTTGCGCCCCTTCCTCCCCACACGGCACCCGTCGTAGGTTGCTCGTCGAGCCCACGAAGGAGGTCACCATGTCCAGCTACCGGGTCACCCTGAAGGACCGCAGCACCGAGGAGATCGACGACGTCGACGCCTACCAGCAGGAGGGCCAGATGACGACCTTCTTCCGCACGGGGTCGGACCGCCAGGTCGTCGACACCTGGAGCACTCGGATGGCGAGCTTCCGCACGTCCGAGATCATCGCCATCCGCCGGCTCGATCCGGTCGCCACCGCCTCCGTGGTGTCCGTCGCCGACCTCCGCTCCGCGTAGCCTGGCCGCATGTCGCTCGCCGAACCGGTGCCCGAGACCCAGACGTTCACCTGTCCCCGTTGCGAGAGGCAGGCCACCGAGGCGTACTACGGCCCCTGCACGTCCTGCCGTGGCGAGCTGCGCGCCGCCCAGGCGGGCGAGGCCCGCGACGTCGCCGTCGACTACGTGCCGAAGATGAACGTCACGCCCAACGCAGTCGCCAGCAAGGACTGATCAGCCGGCCGGCGCCTCGAAGAGGGCCACCGCCGACGGCTCCCAGGCCTCGGTGGTGGAGGTGAGCACCTCGGGCGGGCGCTGGGCACCGATGGCGTTGAACAGCGCGGGGCACGTCTCCTCGTGGGTGATGTACTCCGTGCTGTACACGAGGAAGACCTGCCGGTCGCCGGCCCGTTCGAGCAGGTCGGCCGCGAACTCCTCGACCGTGACGTCGTCGAGCCGCTCGCTGTAGTCGGTCCAGTCGACGAGCTCCGGCGCTTCGAAGCGCGGGTAGGTGACCTGATCGAAGCCGTCCCCCAGCAGACGAGACGTCGACGGGCCCAGCTGGTCGGGGCAGTAGACGACGACGGCGTCATCGTCGGCTCGGATCTTGATGGCATCGGCCGAGCGGCGGGCATCGGAGCGGTCCACCGTGACGTTCCGGTAGGCCCCGATCGCACCGAGCGCCAAGAGCCCGACCAGGGCGATCATCAGCGGGAGCCTCGCCAGCTGGGCCAGGCCGAGGGCCGCCAGCAGGACCACGAACGGGATGAACACGGCGGCATAGCGGCTGGCGAAGGTGGCGCCGGTGGCATAGCCCACGAGGCAGCCCACGGTGAGCGTCCCGACGATGGCGATGGCGAACGGGCGGGCGTTCGAGCGCGTGGCCAGGTCGACATCGATGCGGGTGCCGCCCAGGCCGCGACCCGTGAGCCCGGTGGCCATCAACAGGGCGATGAACCATCCGAGGACGACCGCTTCGGCGTGGGCACCGCTGCCGCCGAGGTCCGCGAGGATGAAGGTGACCATCTCCGTCGGGCGGACCGGTCGGGCCCACGGCGTGCCGGTGTGCGCGCTCTGGTAGAGCAGGTTCGGCAGCCACGGCAGGTACAAGATCCCGCCGACGACGACGGCGAACGCGGCGTTGCGGGCGGTGCGGGCCTCATCGTCGCGGCCGCCGCGATGGGCCCGGACCGCCCGGACGATCAGTGCCACGCCGACCACGGCGAGGAGCCACAGCGCCCAGTAGTGGGTCCACAGCAGCAGGGCGGTGGTGACCGCCACGCCGGCGAGGCGCGCCACGCTCGGGCGCGTCAGCGCATCGTCGAGCAGGAGCCACCCCACCAGCACGAGCAGCATCATCAGCGAGTACATCCGCGTCTCGGTCGCGTACCGCAGGGCGTACGGCAATAGGGCCACGACGGCCACCGCGAGCCACGCGACCCGGCGTCCGCCCAGGCGGTTCCCGGCGATCCAGAGCAACGGGATCGCTGCCGCAGCGAACACCCCCGACAGTGCCCGCACCGCCACGTCGCCCTCACCGAACACGCCCATCCAGCCGTGGAGGAGCAGGTAGTACAGCGGCGGGTGACCGTCGTGGCGCAGGGCCTCGATCATGTCGGAGAACGAGAGCCGGGCGATGTTGACGCTCAGGGCCTCGTCGAGCCACAGCGGAGACTGCGTGACGAACCGGAGGACGAGTCCGGCGACGAGGGCACCGACGATGACGGCCTGGAAGGCCCGAGCCCACGATCCCCAGGCAAGCGGGTCGGCCTCATCGGGCTCGACGGCGGCCGCAGCCGGGTCGGGGGGAGGAGCAGGAGGCACGACGGGCGACGCTACTGCGGCGCTTCGGCGGTGCCCAAGGCACCCTGCGGGGCGGTCCGGCGGAACCCGCCCTTGAACCGCTGGAGCGGCTGCTCGAGGAGGTACCAGCTCACGGCAGCGAACAGCGCGCCGCTGACGAGGCCCACGATGAGCAGGTAGGCGAAGTTGCTGTCGCCGATGGGCGTGTGGACCCAGCCCGGCCAACCCGGCTGCGTGAGCGTGGCGGGACCGGCGATGGCCCGCTTCATCCAGTCGAAGTGCCAGAGGTAGATCCCGTACGAGACCGTGCCCAGCCACACGAACGGCGTGGCGGACCACGCCCGTCGGGCCCAGGTCCGGTCCTGGGGGCCGAACACCGCCGGGAACATCAACAGCACCGTGATGAGGGCGAGCAGGAGCTGGCGCCGGTGCCAGAACCACCCCGAGTAGCCCGCCTCGAAGGTGGTGGCGCCGACCCGGTAGGCGTACCAGACGAAGAGCGCGGTCGCCGCGAGCCACCACGGCTCCACCCGGCCGGCCAAGCGGTCGAGGCGGGTGCGGAGCCGGTCGTCGTGGCCGGCCCACACCGACAGCACCGCCAGCGCCATCCCGGCCGCGAACAGGTCGAAGTTCGTGGGGAGCCAGTCGAACGCGATCCCCTGCTGGGACGGCGCCCAGGTCTCGATGACGATGCGGGACACCGTGCCCATCACCCCCAGCACGGCGCACCCGGCCAGGTGCAGCGCCGCGGTCTGCCCGGCTGTCCGGCCTCGGCGGACGAGCGCGGCGATGGCCAGCGCCCACACCGGAACGAACAGGTAGAAGGTCATCTCCGTGCAGAGGCTCCACGCCTGGACGATGCCGCCGAGCACGGTGCTCGGCGAGTAGATCTGCAAGAACAGGTAGAAGCGCCACCAGTCCGAGCCCAGGTCGTAGGCGCCGAGCGCCCAGAAGAAGGTCAGCGCGATCCAATACGCCGGCACGATGCGCAGGACGCGACGCCACCAGAACGTGCTCATGCGCACCGCCGGCCGACCGGCCACCTGCGCGGCCACGAAGGGCCGGTAGATCAAGAAGCCCGACAAGACGAAGAACACGGCGACGCCGCTGTCCATGACGGCCGTGAGCGTGTGCAGCGACCCGGTGCGGGCCTCGCCGGCATAGGAGCCGGCGTGGTGGACGACCACCATCACCGCGGCGATGGCCCGGAGGATCTCGAAGCCGCCGAAATGCACCCGGCCGGGGGCCGTTCCAGTAGTTTCGGAGCCATCGCGTGCCAAGACGGCCGTGGTCATCGAGCTCCCACCTGGCCAAGGGCAGGGGGCCAGCCGGTGCCCTCGGTCGCAGACGTCACGCTCCGATTCTTCCACGCCCACCCCGCAGGACGGTTCCTCCTCCATGGCCGATGATGTGATGTCCGACGCAACCGACACGCCCACCAACCCCGAACACGAGGTCGTCGTGATCGGCGCCGGGCCCGCGGGGCTCACCGCGGCGTTCCAGTTCCACAAGCACGGCGTCGCCTCCACCATCATCGAGGCCGACGACCGGGTCGGCGGCATCTCGCGGACGGCCCAGCGCGACGGCTGGCGCTTCGACATCGGCGGCCACCGCTTCTTCACGAAGGTCCAGCCGGTCGAGGACCTCTGGCACGAGATCCTCCCCGACGAGGACTTCTTGATGCGCCCGCGCAAGAGCCGCATCTTCTACAACGGCAAGTACTTCGACTACCCGCTGAAGGCGTCGAACGCCCTCAAGAACCTCGGCGTGATCGAGGCCGTGCTGTGCGTCCTGTCCTACGCCTGGGCGCGGGTCCGTCCGCCGAAGGATCAGACGAACTACGAGGGCTGGCTGGTGGCGCGCTTCGGCTGGCGCCTCTACCGCACCTTCTTCAAGACCTACACCGAGAAGCTCTGGGGCGTACCCGTCAGCGAGATGCCGGCCGACTGGGCCGCGCAGCGGGTCAAGGGGCTGTCGCTCGGCAACGCCATCATGAACGCGCTGATGCCCAAGAAGAACCAGAAGGAGCTGACCTCGCTCATCGAGGAGTTCCAGTACCCCAAGTACGGCCCCGGGATGATGTGGGAGACCTGCACCGACAAGGTCGTGGCGCAGGGCTCGAAGGTCGTGATGGAGACCAAGGTCACCAAGGTCACCCACGCCGACGGCAAGGCCACCAGCGTGCTCGCCACCCACCAGGGCGGCGGCACCACCGAGTACCCCGCCACCGAGGTCATCTCCTCGATGCCGATCTCGCACCTGCTCGAAGCCATGGACCCGCCCGTGCCCGCCGAGGTCAAGGCGGCCGCGGAGGACCTGCGCTACCGCGACTACCTGATCGTCGCCCTCGCCATGCCCGAGGAGCTCATCGACTTCGACGACAACTGGATCTACATCCACGACCCCAAGGTGCGCACGATGCGCATCCAGAACTTCGGCTCCTGGTCGCCCTACATGGTCAAGGAGGGGCGCAACACCCTCGGCCTCGAGTACACGGTCTGGGAGGGGGACAACGAGTGGAACGCGGACGATGACTGGCTGATCGACCGGGCCAAGGCCGAGCTCGAGCAGCTCGGCCTGTGCAAGGCCGGCCAGATCGAGGCCGGCTGGGTCGTGCGCCAGGCCAAGGCCTACCCGATCTACGACGACCGCTACCGCGCCAACGTCGACATCCTCCGCGGCTGGCTCGCCGAGCACGCCAGCAACGTCCACCCGGTCGGCCGCAACGGCATGTTCCGGTACAACAACCAGGACCACTCCATGTTCACGGCCATGCTCACGGTCGAGAACATCGCCACCGGCACCACCCACGACGTGTGGGAGGTCAACGTGGAGGAGGAGTACCACGAGGAGGCCACCTCGTCGGTCAAGGAGAAGTTCATCGCCGAGAAGGAGGGCCGGGCCCCCGGCTCCCACGGCACCGGCCGCGACGCCCCCGTGATCAAGCGCGAGGTGATCGACGCCCACAAGCCGCCGACCACCACCAAGACGGACGATCTGGTGGCGATGGACCACGACGCCGGCACCGAGATCGCCGGCGAGCCCGAGGCCTGACAGACAACAAACGGCGATGAGTTCTTGGTCGCCGAGCCGTCAGGATGGGGGCCTGCGAGGTCGCGCTTGACCTCGAGTGGACTTGAGGGTGGAGGCTGGCCCGATGCAGGAAACCGAGACATCGGGCGACGAGGGGCTTCATCACGACGACCGCTTCAACGACGAGAGGGCGTTCCACCAGCTGGTGGTGAACGCGCTCCTCAGCAACGTGGCCGGGACGTTCCTCTGGTTCGCCCTCACGTTCTGGGTCTACCTGGAGACCCGGTCGGTGGTGGCCACCGGCGTCATCGGCGGCTCGTTCGGACTGGCGAGCGCCGCCCTGGGACCGTGGTTCGGGACCTACGTCGACCACCACCGCAAGCACGCCGCCATGACGCTCGCCACCACGGTGTCGACCGCCTGCTTCGCGGTGGCCGCCCTCATCTATGCCCTTGTCGACACCGGTCCGCTCCTGGACCTGGGCCTCCCCTGGTTCTGGCTCCTGGCGATGGCGACGCTGGCTGGGTCGGTCACGGGGATGGGCCGCAGCGTCGCCCTGTCGACCTGCGTGACGATGCTGGTGCCGGCCGACCGCCGCGACAAGGCGAACGGCCTGGTCGGGACGATCACGGGTGTCAGCTTCGCCATCACCTCGGTCTTCAGCGGCCTCGCCATCGGCTTCGCCGGCATGGGTTGGTCGCTGATCATCACGCTGGCCGTCACCACGGCCGCGCTCGTCCACCTGCGCACGATCCGCTTCGCCGAGCCCGAGCCCGACCCGGCCGAGGAGGGCGCTCCGCACATCGACGTCAAGGCGGCGGTCGCGGCGATCCGCGAGGTCCCCGGCCTGTGGCTGCTGATCGCGCTCGCCGCGCTGAACAACCTCCTGGGCGGCGTGTTCATGGCCCTCATGGACGCCTACGGGCTCGAACTGGTCAGCGTCGAGTCGTGGGGCTTCTTGTGGGGCGGCTTGAGCTTGGTGATGATCGCTGGAGGCCTGGTGGTCGCCCGCGTGGGCCTGGGGCGATCGCCGTTGCGGCTGATCCTGCTCGGCAACCTCATCTGCTGGGCGGTGTGCTCGGTGTTCACGATCCGCTCGTCGATCGTGCTGCTCGCCGTCGGCATGGCGGTGTGGCTGGCGCTGATGCCGATGATCGAGGCTGCGGAGCAGACCGTGCTCCAGCGGGTCATCCCGTTCGAGCGCCAGGGCCGGGTGTTCGGCTTCGCCCAGCTCGTCGAGAACGCCGCCTCCCCGTTGACCGCGCTCGCCGTCGGACCCTTCGCCCAAGAGGTGATGATGCCGCTCATGACCGATGGCGCCGGGGCCGACGCCATCGGGTCCTGGTACGGCACCGGGACCGAACGGGGCCTGGCCCTGATGTTCAGCGTCGCCGGCGTCCTCGGCGTGATCATCAGCGCCCTGGCCATGGTCTCGCGGCCCTACCGCCGTCTCCGTGCCGCGGAGGCGATCGCTCTGGCCGAGACCGACGGAACCAGCACCGACCCTGGCGGTGGTGACCCGATCGTCGGCAGCGTTCCACTCACGTCGACCCACGCAACCTAGGCGGCTCGGGCGATGGGCCGGTTGCGAGGCGCGCCGGCCAGGCGGCGGTCCGTCACGATTGAGCGTCGTGCACGACGATCGCGATGTGCACCCGGTTGGTGACTGCGAGCTTGGTGAGGAGACGCGAGACGTGCGCCTTGACGGTGGCCTCGCTCATGAACAGGGATGCCGCAACCTCGGCGTTGGATGCGCCGGACCCCACCGCCGCCGCGACCTCCCGCTCCCGGTCGGTGAGCGACGCCAGCCGCTGGGCAGCCGAACGACGGCGATCGCTCATCTCGTCGTTGCCGAGGTGAGCGAGAAGCGTGCGGGTGACCGACGGTGAGAGCATCGCTTCTCCTGCCGCCACCAGGCGCACGGCCTGGACGATCTCCGCGGGCGCGGTGTCCTTCAACAGGAATCCGTCGGCTCCGGCCCGAAGCGCGCTCATGACGTGCTCGTCGGCCTGGAACGTGGTCAGGACGATCACGTGCGGCGGAGTCGCCAGGCGGCGGAGGGCCGACGTGGCGGCGATGCCGTCCATCTCGGGCATCCGGATGTCCATCAGGACCACATCGGGTCGATGGGCCCGCGCGGCGGCAACGGCGTCGGCCCCGTCGGCAGCCTCGCCCACCACCTCCATCTCCTCCGACGACGACAGGATCATCCGGAGACCGGCACGCACCAGCGCGTCGTCGTCGACCAGCAGCACCCGGATCTTCACCACGGCAGATCGGCCTCGACCACGAAGTCACCCGAAGCGTCCGGTCCGTGCACCAAGACGCCGTTGGCCAACGTCACCCGCTCCTGCAGCCCGAGCAGGCCGGTGCCGGAGCCCGGCGGAGCCGGACGGTCGTGGGCGCCCACGGCGGGTGGGTTCCGGACGCACACGTGCAGGCCGTGGTTCGGCGCCCCGGCCACCCGGACTTGGGCGAGGGTGCCGCGAGCGTGCTTGGTGATGTTGGTCAGCGCTTCCTGCACGATGCGGTACGCGTCGCGACCCAAGGCGCTGGGTGCGCCGGCTGCACCGTCCACCTGCATCTCGAAGTCGATCTTCGCGCCGGAGCGGCGAGTCTCCTCCACCAAGCGAGGAATGTCCGCCAGCGTCGGTTGCGGCACCGTCGACGGCCGCTCCTGCCCCGGCTCCTCCCGCAGCACGCCGATCACGTCCCGCAGCTCTTCCAGCGCCTGGTGGGCCGTCACCCGCAACAGGGCGGCGCTCTCGCGCACCTGGGCGGGAGGCAGGTCGCGTGCGACCTCGAGCGCCCCGGCGTGCAGCGCCACCAGGGAGATGCGGTGGGCGAGCACGTCGTGCATCTCCCGCGCGATGCGCGTCCGCTCGGCCAGGCGCGCCCGTTCGGCGCGGACGAGCTGATCGGCCTCGGCCCGTTGGGCACGGTCGCGCAGGGTGGAGATGAGCTGACGCCGGGCGCGGACGTACAGGCCCCATGCGATCGCGGCGGCGGCGAGCGCCAACGTGGGCAGCATCACCGACCAGGTGTTGGTCCGCCCGAGCCAGATCGAGCACACCACGGCGGACGGAACGAACAGCGCTCCGACGAGCAGCGCGGGTCGGACGTGGCGGTGCACCGCCAGCGAGGACAGTGCGAACAGGCCGGCCACCGTGCCAAACGTCGAGAACGCGCCCAACAGGACGCAGACCAGCGCCACACCGAACGGCCAGCGCCGCCGCCACCACAGCGAGATACAGCAGATGGCTCCGAACGCGGCATCGATGGCCACCTGTCCCGAGGTCATCTGGTTGGCGGTGTCATCCACGGTGATACGCAGGGTGAGCGCGCCGAGCGCGGCGGCGATGACGAAGGCGGCGGCGTCGACGGACCAGTCGCGCGCCGTCCTGGGAGCCACGCCGTCGGGATGAGCCGAGTCGCTCGGTGCCAGCATCGCCGTGGGGGCGGTCTGCGCCCACCATGTGCGAAGCCAGGACATGGTTCGAGGATACGGCTCAGGGCCCCCGTGCAACATGGACGAACGTCGACACCTCAACCGACGAAAGGCCAAACGTCGGAAGCGGCCAGCCTCCCTTCGGACATCGGATCGTGGCCGTCCGCCCGATGCGGCGGCGCACCGGGCGGTTCAGGCTGGCCCCATGATCACGACGACCGCGCTCACCAAGCGCTACAACAAGCTTCCGGTCGTGCACGACGTCTCGTTGCACTGCGAACCCGGGACCATCACTGGTTTCCTCGGGGCCAACGGCGCCGGCAAGTCCACGACACTGAAGATGATCGCCGGGCTGGTGCGACCCGACCGCGGTACGGCGGCCATCGACGGGCGACCGTTCGTCGAGCTGCCCAACCCGACGCGCGTGGTCGGAATGCTGCTCGACGCGTCGGCGATGCATCCCGGGCGCAGTGGCCGGGCGACGCTCACGATCGCGGCGCGGATGGCAGGCGTTCCCACGAGCCGGGTCGAGCACCTGTTGGACCTCGTCGGGATCGCCGATGCCGCGGAGAAGCGGGTGGGGACCTACTCCCTTGGCATGCGCCAGCGTCTCGGCGTCGCCCAGGCCCTCGTCGGTGAACCGCGGGCGCTGATCCTCGACGAACCGGCGAACGGGCTCGATCCCGAGGGCATCGCCTGGATGCG
>CAZCVS010000035.1:0-13503 GCA_964501845.1 uncultured Iamiaceae bacterium | reverse complement strand
AGTCCTTGGGGTGCGAGAACAGCACCGCCCAGCTGTCGCCCTTCCACTCGTGGAAGTTGACGGTGCCTTCGGTGGTCTCGGCGGTGAAGTCAGGGGCGTCGTCGCCCAGGCGCAGCGTTGCCATGGTGTTTCCTTCTGTGGGGTCGTCGTTGGTGACGGGGTGTCCAACCTAGCTGTCCGCCCCGCAATTCCCGACCAACCCCATCAGGTATTCGGCCTGAGGTCAAGATCAGGTGGTCAGCCGGCGGGCGGACACCGGCTCACGACCAGATGTCGTCGTCGAGGTCGCCCTCGGGGCGGTGCCCGGTGATCCCCTCGTAGGCCGGGTCGTGAGGGTCGATGTGGCCGGCGTGCTCCTCGACGAACCCCGCGGCGCGGCGCTCGTCGAGGACATCGGGCTCGACGAAGATGATCCGTGCCGCGGGCACGCCGGCGCGGATGGAGCGCTCGACCCGGTCGATGGCACCGGCGACCTCAGCCATCGTCAGCTCGTGCTGGAACTCGACCTTGGTGCCCACGAGCAGCTCGTCGGGGCCGAGGTGCTCGGTGCGGAGGTGGATGATCGCCATGACGTCGGGGTCGATCTCGATGGCGGCGCGGATGGCCTCCACGTCCTTGCGGCTGGCGCCCTCGCCGATGAGCAGGCTCTTCATCTCGACCACCAGCACCGCGGCGATGACGACGAGCAGGACGCCGATGGCGATGGAGCCGTAGCCGTCCCAGCGGCCGTCGTCGGTGACGACCGAGGCGGTGATGCCGGCGGTGGCCAGCACCAGGCCGACGAGGGCCCCGAAGTCTTCGAGGATGACCACCGGCAGCTCCGGGGCCTTGGCCCGCCGGATGAACTGCCAGTAGCCGGCCTCGCCCTTGACCTTACGGGACTCCTTGAGCGCGGTGCGGAAGGACAGGCCCTCGGCGAGGAGGGCGAATCCCAAGATGGCGAACGCCCACTCCGGGCTCTCGATCGGCTCGGGGTGCTCGAGCTTGTGGATGCCCTCGTAGAGCGCGAAGAGGCCGCCGAGCGAGAACAGCACGAGGGCGACGACGAAGCTCCAGAAGTAGCGCTCGCGGCCGTAGCCGAACGGGTGCCCCTCGTTCGCCGCCTTCTTCGCCCGCCTGCCGCCGAGCAGCAACAGGCCCTGGTTGCCCGAATCGGCCACGGAGTGGACCCCCTCGGAGAGCATCGACGACGAACCGGTGACGGCGAAGCCCGCGAACTTGGCTGCGGCGATGGTCAGGTTGGCGAGCAGGGCGGCGATGACGGCCCGAGTGCCGTGCCCGTGCACCGTGCCTTCGGCGGGGTCGTCGGGCTTCTGGCGGCGGGGCTGCTTGGCCATGAGGGGCGGGAGGCTCCAGGGTCGGGATCGGCCTCGCCCATCGTACGAGGCCATGTCCGCGCGGAATGGCAGGGGCGCGCCGCGCCCTGCTGGTAGACCGGCGGCGTGTGGATCTTCGTGACGGGAGCTCTCGCCATCGTGCTCGGCTTCTTCTGCTTGTCGAGCTGGCGGAAGAAGTGGGTCATCGACGACACCCCGACGTCGACGTGCCGTGGCGTGTTCGTCGGCCGCAACGAGGTCGTCGGCGCGGCGGTGCCGCTCTACGAGCCCATCGTCACGCCCTTCTCCCAGACGCCGGCGGTCTGGTTCAGCTGGGAGCTGGAGCGGTGGAAGAAGTCCGGTGACAACCACGAGTGGGTGACCGTCGAGAAGCGCTCGACGGCGGCCCCCTTCTGGATCCAAGATGGCACCGGCCGGGTGCTGGTGCGGCCCCGCGGCGCCGATCTGGAGCCGCTCCAGACCGTGCGCGAGGACCTCGACCGGAACTTCGCCCCGCCCTACAGTCGCTGGCAGCTGCGCCAGTGGGTCCTGCTCGGCGAGGACACCGTCGAGCGGACGCACTCCCTGGGCGATGCGTCGTTCTCGGCACCGCCGACGGTCGACGGCGGCTGGTTTGACACCACCCCGGACACCGCCAGTGCCATCTCCTCGCTCTCGGGCAAGCACCGCATCACCGAGAAGGTGGTCGCCGCCGGAGCACCCATCTACCTGCTCGGGACGGCCAACCCCCGCACCGACGGCCCCGGCCTCGAGTTCAGCGGTCGCGCCGGCGACCTGCTGGTGTCGACGAAGTCCGAGGAGCAGGTGGCCTCGGCCAGTGGCTGGACGGCCCGCCTCAGCGGGCTGGGCTGCCTGCTGCTCTCGGCGCTCTTCGTGGGCGGCGCCACCGACGCGCTGTTCGATGAGATCAAGTGGTTCCTGATCGTGTGGACGCTCGGCCTCGAGGTCGGGATCTTGTTCCTGCTCACGCTCCAGCGGAACTACAACCGCCAGGTCGAGGTGAAGGAGCAGGCCGCCAAGGCGTGGTCGCTCATCGACGTCAGCCTCCAGCGGCGGACCGAACTGATCCCGAACCTCGTCGAGGTGGTCGAGCGCTACGGCGAGCACGAGCGCAACGTGCAGCAGGCGATCACGGAGCTGCGGGCGGTACCCGCGCCGCCGCCCACCGAGGAGCTTCCCAGCGACGCCACGCTCGAGGGGGCGCAGAGCACCGATCGAGGGTTGAAGGCGGCGGCCAAGACCACGGTGGCGCTGGCCGAGGACTACCCCGATCTCAAGGCCAGCGAGGTCTACCTCGATCTCCAGGCGCGCATCGCGGATGCCGAGGAGTCCGTCGCGTCGGCCCGGCAGTTCTACAACGACGCCATCGAGGTGCTGCGCACCCGCCGCTCGCAGTTCCCGGGCAGCCTGTTCGCCCGGTTCGTCGAGGTGCCCTCGTGGAAGCTGTTCGAGGCCGAGGAGGCGGCCCGCTCGACCCCGTCGGCCGCCGTCGCCCCCCATGCCGCTCCGGCCCTCGACCCGTCGTCGCCCACCCCGCCGGTGTCGCCCACCCCGCCGCCGCCGTCCGGTCAGCCGCCTGGGCCCCCGCCACCGACCCCGCCCGCACCGCAGCCCGGTTCGGCGTTCTGAGCGCCGCTGCCGTGCTGGTCAGCCGGCGATCGCGGACGAACTACAACGAAATGCCATCTTCTTCCGAAAATGCAGTAACGTTCTCCCTACGTGAACGAGATCGTCCACGTGCACCGAGCCCACGATGGGCCCGGTCAACCACGTAAGGAAAAGCATGACCACAGGTACCGTGAAGTTCTTCAACGCTGAGAAGGGCTTCGGATTCATCTCTCGGGAGCAGGGCGACGACGTGTTCGTCCACTTCTCCAACATCGCCGGCGACGGCTACAAGTCCCTCGACGAGGGCCAGAAGGTCGAGTTCGACGTGGCCCCCGGCCGCAAGGGCGAAGAGGCCCAGAACGTCCGCGTGATCTGATCACGTCTTCGGACTGAGACGAGCCGCTGGCCTTCGGGTCGGCGGCTCTTCTCGTTTTCGCCGCTGCGGGGCCAGCAGGTCAAGACGCCGGGACGAGCCGGACGATGTTCCCGTCCTGGGAGAGCACATAGGGCTCGCCGTCGGGGTCCTCGGCGAACGAGATCGGACGGTCGACGTCGATGCCGAGGTCCAGTTCCTGGTCGAGGGCGCCGTCCTCGCCGAGGCGGATGGCCCGCAGGTGCCCGGCACAGTAGTCGGCGAAGAGGTACCAGCCCTCCAGCGCCGGGATGGCCCGGCCGCGGTAGACGAACCCGCCGGTGATGGAGCAGTTGCCGCCGTCGCGGGCGTACTCGAACACCGGTGGCACCGCGTCGGCAGGCCGCCGGCTATCTCCGTCGAGGTAGGGCTGGGCGCCCTCGTAGCCGCTCCACCCCAGGTTGGCGCCGTCGATGGCATCGGCGGGGAGGTGGTTGACCTCCTCGGCGGCGTTCTGTCCCACGTCGCCGATCCAGAGGCTGTCGTCGGCGTCGAAGGAGAACCGCCACGGGTTGCGGAGCCCGCTGATGACGATCTCGACCTGGCGGGTGGCGGGATCGATCCGCACCATCTTGCCGAGGTACGTGTCGGGGTCTTGCGCCCGGTTCTCCGGGTCGTCGGCGGCCCCGCCGTCGCCCAGGCCGAGCCAGAGCTGCTGGTCGGGGCCGAACACGATGTGGCCGCCGTTGTGGTTGGGGTACGGCTGCTCCTGCGAGAACACGACGGATCGGCTCGAGGCCACGACCTCGGTCCCGGCCACCTCGTAGGACACGATGCTGGTGTCGCCGGCCGCATCGGTGGAGCTCAGGTAGAGCAGCTCCCCGTCGGGCGAGAACGCCATTCCGAGCAGTCCCCGCTCGGCATCGGTGGTGGTCTGGTCGGAGATGTCGAGCACGTAGTCGCCGGCGGGGGTCAAGGTGGCGCCGTCGTCGCCCACCGCGAGGCGCCGCACCCGTCCGGCTCGCTCGGCCAGCCAGAGGTGGTCGTCGTCGCCGGGACGTTCGACGAGCGCGATGGGCTCGTGGACCGATGCCGCGACCACTGCCTCGACCACCGGGTCCGCCGGCTCGGCCGGCTCCTCGGACCCGTCTGGCGGGGTGGTCCCGCCGTCGCCGACCTGGGTCACCGACGGGGAGCTCTGCGGCCCGCCCGCGTCTGGCCCGTCGCTGCCACAGGCTGCGATCGCGCCGGTGGCCAACAAGGCGACCCCCACGACACCGATCCGCCGACGCAGTTCCATCCTGGCATCGTGGCATGGGAACCACCGGAGCGCGCCATCAGATCCGTCTTCACCGTGCCGCACGGCGTGCCGATTGACTACGCCGTGACCGCCCCCGCCACCTACCATCGGTTCTTCGTGAACAAGTTCCACCCCACCGCCCTCTGGGCGCACTCGAAGACCGAAGGCGGCAAGCGGGCCATCCGCTACTCCGCGACCTCGGTGATCTGCGTCGGCATCACCCAGGTGCTCATCGTCGTCTTCTACAAGGTGCTCAAGCTCAACGTCACGGTCCGTCTGAGCCCTGAGGTGGAGGCCAACCTGGCGGCCACGATGCTCACGTCGATCCCGGCGTTCGCGCTCAACAAGTACTGGGTCTGGGGCAAGCGGGGCCGCGCGCACCTGCGCCGTGAGGTCCTGCCGTTCTGGGCCTTCACGGTGGCCGGGTGGGCGCTGTCGACGGGCATGGTCGCCGTGGTCGCCTCCTGGGCGGACCCGCACTCGTCGATGCAGACGATCCTCGTCATGGCCGCCAACATCGCCGGCTTCGGCACCCTGTGGGTCCTGAAGTACCTGTTCCTCGACAAGATCATGTTCGGACCGGCGCACCACACGCCCTACGACGAGGACATCGAGCTCGAAGAGGCTGGGCTCGAGCCCGACCTGAAGCACGTCTGAGCTGGCGGTGCCGGGTGGCCGTCGCCCTAGTGTCGACTCCGTGACCGCCGCTGCGCCCGTCCTGTCCGACACGCTCCGCAGGGCGGCCATCGCGGCCCGCGGCTTCATGCCCACCGACGAGGGCGATGCCCTGTGGGACGCCGCCATCGAAGCCACGGCGGCGGTCCCGGACCTCCCGCTCCTCGAGGTGGGCTCCTACTGCGGGAAGTCATCGGTCTGGCTCGGCGCGGCCGCTCAGGCCACGGGGACGATCCTGTTCGCCCTCGACCACCACCGCGGCTCGGAGGAGAACCAGGCGGGGTGGGAGCACCACGACGCCGACCTGGTCGACCAGGAGATCGGCCGCATGGACACCCTGCCCACGTTCCGCCGCACCCTCTACGACGCCGGGCTCGAGGGATCGGTGGTGGCGCTGGTGGGTGACTCGCCGACGCTCGGGCGGCACTGGACCACCCCGCTGGCGTTCCTGTTCATCGACGGCGGCCACGGCCACGACCCGGCCCACCGCGACTACGAGCTGTGGACGCCCCACGTCGCCCCGGGCGGGACGCTGTGCATCCACGACGTCTTCCCGAACCCCGACGACGGCGGCCGTCCGCCGTACGAGATCTACCTCCGGGCTCTCGACGACGGCTTCACCGAACGCCGCGCCGTCGGCTCCCTCCGCGTCCTCACCGCGGCGGGTTAGGAGTCTCAGGAGCACGAGGTCCTCGGTCGCCTGAGTCAGCATCGTGGTTCGTGGGCGGGGCGCTCACGAAGGTGGCCGGCCGGCCGATGGGTGGGTCGTGAACCGACCTGGGGTGGGCCGATGGTCGTATGTCCTGGCCATCGCGGCGTGCGCGATGTCGCTTGCCGTGCCCGCGACCCCTGCGGTCGCGCAGGCGCAGGAGCCGTCGTCGACATCGACGGCGTCGCTTGCGACGAGCCGGCAGGGCGTGGTGGTGCTCGATGAGGACCCGGACCGGGTGCCGGCCATCGCCCTGGCCAACGACGCCACGGTGGCCGAGACCGAGGAGACCCTGGCCGACGAGACCGCCTGGGTGTCTTCGACCGAGGGCATCTTCTACCGGGAGCCTCCCCATCCCCTCGGCCGAGCCGGCGAAGCCGGCGAGCCTGAGATGAAGGCCCAAGCCGGCCCGTTCCCGGACAGTCAGACGTTCCTGCTCCACAGCCGGCCCGGCTCGCTGCGCACGATCTACCTGGACTTCACCGGCCACACCATCTCGGGTACCGAGTGGCCGGCCGACGATGCCGGTTCCTACACCGCCGTTCCCTGGGACATGGATGGAAGCCCGTCGAACTTCAGCTCGACCGAGCGCGAGCAGATCCAGCTCCTGTGGCAGCGGGTGGCCGAGGACTTCGCCCCGTTCGACGTGGACGTGACCACGCAGGACCCCGGCTTCGCCAAGATCAACCGCACCAACGCAGCCGATCAGGAGTACGGCACGCGGGTGGTCATCACGGACTCGCCCTCTCGGCCCGTCACGGGGGACGACGACGCGACAGGGATAGCGTTCCTCGACGCCTTCGACCAACACGGCGCGGTCACCCACGCCCAGCGTCAGCCGGCCTGGGTGTTCGCCACCAACCTGATCGACAACGCGAAGGTCCTGGCCGAGGCCGTCTCCCACGAGGCGGGCCACAACCTCGGTCTGAAGCACGATGGCCAGGGGATGGTCGAGTACTACGCGGGGCACGGCCTGTGGGCCCCGATCATGGGCAACTCGTACAACCGGCCGGTCACGCAGTGGAGCCGGGGCGAGTACGCGAACCCGTCGAACACCGAGGACGACTTCGCCGTGATGGCGAGCCACGGTGCCCTCCTGCAGCCCGACGACCACCCCGACTCCTTCGCCAGCGCCTCGTTCCTGACCGACAGCCGCGAAGGCACCATCACCTCAGCCGCCGACGCCGACCTGTTCCAGTACACGGCAGCCGTCGCGGGCACGGTGACGTTCTCGGCCACGCCGGCCGCTCGTGGGGCGAACCTCGACATCTCACTGCGCCTCCTCAGCGCCGGTGGCGCGGTGCTCGCCGAGGCCAACCCACCCGCCGTCTTGGTCGACATGTACCGGGCGTCGGGCCTGGATGCGTCGATCACCCGCCCGGTCACCGCAGGGACCACCTACTACCTCCAGGTGCGCGCGGGCTCCCACCTCACCGCCACCGACGGGTACTCCACCTACGGCTCCGTGGGCAGCTACACGGTGGCCGTGTCGGGCGGGCCCGTCTGCATCGGTCTCGACCACCTCGAGCCGAACGACCTGGCGACTACCGCCATCGCGGCCACATCGGGCGTGCCGGTGGCCAGCCGGGTCTGCACCGGCAACGACGACCACTTCGGCATCGAGGCGGTGGCCGGCCAGCAGATCGGGGCGTCGCTGGCCCTGACCCACGCCGACGGCAACCTCGACCTGACCCTGATCCGGCCGAGCGGGTCCGCGGTGGCCACCTCGGCCACCGCGACCGACGCCGAGTCCATCTCCCACACGGCCACCGAGACCGGTGTCTACGTGGCCCGCGTCTTCAGCCCGCAGTCCGCGTCGAACACCTATGCCCTCACCCTGACGTCGGCGACGTGCCCGCCCGATGACGCGCTCGAGCCCAACGACACCTTCGCCGTCGCCCGTTCGGTCACCTCCGGCGCCACGGTGCGGGGCATCACCTGCCCGGCGGACCCGGACTACTTCTCCATCCCCGCCTCGGTGGGCCAGCACATCGACGTCGACGCCCGCTTCGCCCACCGGTTCGGCAACATCGACGTGCAGCTCTTCGACCCAACCGGTGCGCAGGTGGCCACCGCGCAGAGCACCACCGACGACGAAGCCATCAGCCACGTGGCCACCAAGGGCGGGTTGTACCGGGTGCACGTGTTCGGGAACGCCAACGCCATCAACACCTACGCCCTCACCGTGACGACGGCCTCGGTCCTGTCGCCACCCGGTCAACCGACGGGGGCGAGCGCCACCGGTGGCAACGGGCAGGCCACGGTGAGCTGGGTCGCTCCGGGGCTGGACGGCGGGTCGCCGATCACCGGGTACGTGATCACGCCGTGGATCGGCGGGGCCGTGCAGCCGCCGGTGGCCTCGTCCGGGCCGGGTACCTCGGCGGTGCTGACCGGGCTGAACGGCGGGACGCTCTACACCTTCACCGTGGCGGCGGTGAACGCGAACGGTACCGGTGCGGCATCGGCGGCGTCGGCTCCGGTGCTGGTCAAGGCCCCCTACGCGCCGTTCGCGTCGTGGTCGGCGTTCGTCACCCGCCAGTTCGTCGATCTCACGACCGTCGCGCCCACGCCGGCCGAGCTGTCGACGTGGACCACCGCCCTGGCCAACCGCTCCAAGACCAAGGGGGAGCTGATCGAGGCCATCCGGCGAGGTTCCGACAACGCGGTCAACGTCGATCCGGCCGCCCGCCTCTACCGGGCCTTCCTCGGTCGGGCCCCCGACCCGAGCGGCCTGCGGTTCTGGGTCAGCCGCCGCCGGACCGGGACCTGGACGCTCAACCGCATTGCCGACTCCTTCGCCGGATCGAGCGAGTTCAAGCGGAGGTACGGGCAGCTGACCAACCGCCAGTTCGTCACCCTCATCTACACCGACGTCCTCGGCCGGCCCGCCGATGCGGGCGGAGTGGACTACTGGACCCGACAGCTCGATCTGCGGCGACGCAACCGCGGCAGCGTGATGGTGGGCTTCTCGGAGTCCAACGAGTACCAGCGCAGGCAGGCCCACAACACCGATGTGGCCATCGCCTACCTGTACCTGATGGGCCGGATGCCCACTTCTGAGGAGACCTCGGCCTGGGTCGCCCGACAGGCCAGTGGTACCCCGCAGGCGGTGCTGGCCGGCGAACTGCTCGAGAGCGCGGCCTACGCCGCCCGGGTCACCGGCTGAGGCCCTCGGCTTCAGCCCGCGGGCTTCGGCGGTCCGGTGGTAGCGGTCGCCGGGGTGGTCGTGGTGGTGGGTGGCTCGACGTCGGTGGTGGTCGGCTTGGGCGCAGCGGTGGTGGCCGTCACCGCGGCATCGTTCTCGATGAGGGGTACCGCAAGGTTGGGACGGCCCGGGCCCGGGGCGGGGAGGCCGTCTGGTCCCGTGACCTCGAACTGCGTGGGGTAGCGGTTCTTGACCTCGGTGCCGTTCTTGGTGCGGGGGAAGCGGGGCACCATCTCGTTGCCCTCGTCGTCCCACATCACGACGGCGTCGATGGGCCGACCCCGGTCGTCGTAGAGGAGCACGTCGTCGAGCGGCTTGCCATCGGCGGAGAAGGCGTAGATGTTCTTGATCGGGTCGCCCTCGGCCGAGGTCAAGAACCCGGGTGCGGAGATGTCCGCGGGCACCTCGTGGGTCTCGTACACCGTGCGGACGTCGTCGATCTTCGCCAGCAGGACAAGCAGGCACAGCCCGGCGATCACGTTGAACGCCACTGCCCAGCGCCGGCGGCGGCGATCCGGCTCCTGGTCGGGCTGGGTCGAGCGCCCCAGCAGCACGGACCACCAGCCGAGCGTGAGCACGGCGACCAGCCCGGCCGCGGAGCTGCCGAAGAGGTGGGGGATCACGTTGAGGCCGTCGCTCGAGGTGATGTCGGCCAGGCCGGTGACCACCAGGTAGGCGCGGGCGAGCCACCACGCAGGGCGGAGGTCGAGCAGGTAGCTGCGGATGGCGCGGCCCTGCGGGTGGTCCTCGGACTCTTCCCAGAGCGAGCGGACGCGCCGGGCCAGGCGACCGTGGCCGACGCCGGGTCGGCTCGGGTCGCTGGGCGCAGCCGGCGGGTAGCCCGCCGACTGGCGGAGGTCGGCGGCGTAGGCCTCGGGCGTGCCGAGTCGCTGGGCCAGGGTCTCGTCCTCACCGAGATCAGCGACGACATCGGCCAGGTGCTCGTCGAGGTCTTCGAGCAGCTCGTCGCGCTTGTTCGGGGGGAGATCGCGGCAGGCATCGCGCACCTGCTGGGCGTACTGGTCGGTGGTGCTCGGGGCGTCGAGAACGGTCATGCGCCGGCCTTTCGGGTGTCGATGAGCTCGTCGAGGGTTTTGGCGAACGACCGCCAGGTCTGGGCCGAGTCGCCGAGCTGGTCCCGCCCGGCGTCGTTCAGCCCGTAGTACTTCCGGTTGGGACCCTCCTCCGAGGGCACCACGTAGCTGGTGAGCTTCCCGGCGTGGAAGAGGCGGCGCAGCGTCCCGTAGACGGACGCGTCGCCGACATCGTGGAGCCCGGCGGCCCGTAGGCGCCGCAGCACGTCGTACCCGTAGCCGTCCTCGCCGTCGAGCACGGCGAGCACGGCGAGGTCGAGCACGCCCTTGAGCAGCTGGGTGGTGTCCATCCCGATCTCCCTTCGCTACTGTTTCTACCGCACTAGTCCGTAGTACGCAATAGTGCGGGTTGCAGAGATGCGCAGCGTGGGCGAACCGAAGCCTGTGAAGGCGTCAGCGCCGGTGCGGCTGGCCCTGGTCGCGGCGGACGAGGTCCGTCATCCACCCCGGGCCGTCGGACTCGTCGGCGAAGGCGCTGCCCCGTTCGCGCTCGTTGGTGCGGAGCAGCCGGACGGCGAACGGGAGCACGGCGAGCGTCATGGCGCCCAGGCCCGCTGCGCCGATCAGATCGCCCTCGAGCGCCGCGCCGACCGCGCCCACCAGCAGCACCGTGACGAGGGCCAGCATCGGCCGGGTGCGGTTGGTGTTGCGCCGCAGCCACTGGCGGAGGTCGCCGAGTCGGTGCACCGCGGTCAATCGTGGACGGTGGCGTCTTCGTCGCTGATGTCGATCAGGCGGGGGAGGACCGCGTCGTGATCGGTGAACAGCGCGCTGGTGGGGCCCTGGCCCCACAGGCCGTCGGCGCCCAGCACCACGGCCGCGGCCGTGTAGGTGGACTGCTCGTCGGCCGGGAAGTGGCTGAGGTCGGGGTAGACGGTGCCGGTCCAGTAGCGGCCGGAGTCGACGCGGTACTGCTGCACCCAGCTGAAGAGGCGCTCGGCGGTCTCGCGCTCGCCCACGGCGAGGTGGGCGAGGACGCACTCGCACGTCTCGGCCACGGTGATCCACGGCCGGTCCTTCACGCAGCGGACGCCGCGGCCGTCGTCGATGAAGGTCTCGAAGCGCTCGGCCAGGCGGGCCTTGCCGGTCTCGCCCAAGATGGCCCCGCCCAGGACCGGGTAGTACCAGTCCATCGCCCAGCGGTGCTTCGGGGCGAAGGCATCGGCCTCCTGGTGGCGGATGACGTGGGCCAGCTGCGCGGCGGACAGCTCCCAGTCCGGGCGCTCGTGATCGAGCAGCTCGGCGAGGGCGATGGCGCAGCGCAGCGAGTGGCAGATCGACGACGAGCCGGTCAGGAGGGCGAAGGGCCAGGGGGTGCCGTCGGCGTGGCGGGCCCAGAGGATCTCGCCGCGGGGCTGCTGGAGGTCGAGCACGAAGTCGATGGCCTTCTCGACCACTGGCCACATGGTCTCGGCGAAGCCGCGGTCGGTGGTCAGCAGCCAGTGGTGCCACACGCCCGCAGCTACGTAGGCGACGACGTTGGCATCGAACTTGTCGTCCTCGATGCCGTCCTCGACGTAGTACTGGTGCCAGGCGCCGTCGGGGCGCTGGAGGCCGACCAGCCAGTCGTAGGCCCGCTCGGCCTCGTCGATGCGGCCACCGAGGGCGAGGGCCATGGCGGCCTCGACGTGGTTCCACGGATCGGCGTGGCCGCCGGGGAACCACGGCACCATGCCGTTCGGCAGCTGCCACTCGGCGATGCCGTCGACCGTCGCCTGCACCTCGTCGGAGGTGATCACGCCGTCGACCTGGGGGATGGTGATGTCAGCCACGGGCAGGCTCCGCGACCTCAGCCGGCTTGCGGGCGTAGAGGACCAAGCTCTTGCCCAACACCGGGTTGAGGGCCTTCTCCGTCCAGCGGGTCAGCTTGGGCGCCTTCATGATGTCCCACGTGAGGAGCTTGAGGTAGGCCTGCACCAGCGGGTTGTCGTCGTTGGTGGGGCCCACCGCGCACTTGAGCCACCAGTAGGGCGAGTGCAGGGCGTGGGCGTGGTGCGTTCCCTCGGGCACGAGGCCGGCCGTGGTGAAGCGGTTCTTCAGCTCCACCTCGGTGAAGATGCGCACGTGGCCGCCCGGGACGAACGGGGCGTGGTACTCCTCCGACAGCGCCCAGCAGATCCGCTCGGGCAGGAACGTGGGCACGGTGACGGCCAGCAGGCCGCCCGGCTTGAGCACGCGGGTCAGCTCGGCGGCCGCGGCGCTGTCGTCGGGGATGTGCTCCATGACCTCGGAGCAGATGATGTAGTCGAACGTGTCGTCACCGAACGGGAGGCCGGTGCCGTCGCCGTTCACCGTGGCCCAGTGCGTGCCAGCAGGGGCCTCGCCCGCCCCCTCCATGGCGCTGAAGAGGCCGGAGCAGTCCTTGAGGTCGGCGAGCGAGTAGTCCAGCGCCACGATGTGGGCGCCGCGGCGGTAGACCTCGAACGCGTGGCGGCCGGCGCCCGCGCCCATGTCCAAGACGAGGTCTCCGGGCTTGAGCCGGAGGCGGTTGAAGTCGACGGTCAACATGGTGGTGGTCCGTCCGCTACTTCTGAGCCAGACGGGCGCGGTACTCCTCGACCGTCTTCTCGGCGGTGTGGCGCCAGCTCCAGTGGTCGATGACCCGCTGGCGGCCGGCGAGGCCCACCTTGCGGCCGACCTCCGGGTTGTCGAGCACGTAGGCGAGCTTGACCGCAAGCGCCTCGCTGTCGCCGGGGGGCACGAGGAAGGCGGTCTCGTTGTCGGGGCCCACGACCTCGGGCACGGCGCCGCCGGTGGTGGCCACCAGCGGGATGGCGCAGCTCATGGCCTCGATGGCGGGGAGGGAGAAGCCCTCGTAGAGCGACGGGACCACGGCGATCTCGGCCTCGGAGTACAGCTCGACGATGCGCTCGTCGGACACACCGGACACGAACGTGACGACGTCGGACAGGCCGAGCTCGTCGATGGTGCGGGCGGATTCGCCGCCGGGCTTGGCCTTGCCGATGACCGTGAGGGTGATCTCCGGCCGCTCGGTGCGCAGCTTGGCCACGGCCTCGAGCAGGTAGCGCAGGCCCTTCATGGCGACGTCGGCGCTGGCGGTGGTGATGAACATGCCGGGCTTGCGCTCGACGCCCTCCACCGGGAGGAACATCTCGGGGTCGACGCCCACCGGCACGATGTGCATGCGGTCGGTGTCGACCTTGTGGTCGGCGTGGATGTCCTTGAACGAGTTCTCCGACACGGTGATGACCCGCTTCAGGCG
>CAZCVS010000034.1:0-13525 GCA_964501845.1 uncultured Iamiaceae bacterium | reverse complement strand
TCGAGGTCATCGTGCAGCCGAGCGAGCACGACACGGTGATGTGGTTCCCCGAGGATGCGGAGCTCGGTCCGTCCTCGGTGCCGACCATCGCCGACCCCATCGACCTCGACGCCGCGTCGGTGCACCTCGAGACCGCGGCGGTGGTCCACCTGGCTCCGATCATGGGCGAGGTGACACCTGCGCTGATCGCCGCGGTGTCGTCCGCCCCGTTCGTGGGGATCACGCCGCAGGGTGTGCTCCGCACCCGCCGTTCGGGCACGAACCGGCTGGAGCTTCTGCATGCACCCGAGACGTGGTGGGCGCAGGGGGCCAGCGCCGTCGTCATGAGCGAGTCCGAGCACGCACGGATCTCCGAGCCGCTCGCCACCGGTGGCCGGGCGGTCGCGGTGACCCGAGGCGAGCGGGGCTGCATCGGGTGGTGCGGCGACGAGGTGGTCGACCTGCCGGGCATCCCGCTCGACGCCGTGTCGCCCACGGGCACGATCG
Source organism: uncultured Iamiaceae bacterium (assembly GCA_964501845.1). Lineage (GTDB taxonomy): Bacteria > Actinomycetota > Acidimicrobiia > Acidimicrobiales > Iamiaceae > Aquihabitans. The sequence continues at coordinate 13,039 of CAZCVS010000034.1, read as the reverse complement.
GCGCGGGCGACGTGTTCGCCGGCGCGCTGTTCCTCGCCCTGGCCGAAGACCGCCCGTTCGCCGAGGCGATGGACCAGGCCAACCGCCGAGCCGCCGCCCACGTCGGCGGCCTGACCTGACCGGTTCGTGCAACTTGCGAGCTTTCTGTGATGAGGCAGCGATCTCGCCGCCTGATCACAGGAAGTTCGGGTCTTGGGTCCGTCGCACCGGGAGCGGAGATGACGGGAGTGGCGCGGCGGACCTGACGATGCGTCAGAATCGAGGTCGTGCAGTTCACCCTCGCCCTCGCCATGTGCCCGCCGGAGCGGGTCCTTCCGCTCGCTCGAGCTGCGGAGGCGGCCGGCTGGGACTCGGTCTGCTTCCCCGACTCGGTCTTCTACCCGGAGTCGGTGTCGGGCGACTATCCGTTCACGGCCGACGGCAAGCGGTTCTGGGCTGACGACTCGCCGTTCGTCGACCCGTTCGTGGGGATGCCCGCCGTCGCCGCGGCCACCGAGCGCGTCGGTCTCTACACCAACGTCATGAAGACGCCGCTGCGCGAGCCCCTGCTCGTCGCCAAGAGCATCGGCTCGATCGCAGCGATGTTCCCCGGGCGCATCAGCCTCGGCGTCGGTCTGAGCTGGATCCCTGAGGAGTTCACCTGGCTCGGCCAGGAGATGAAGACCCGGGGCAAGCGCCTCGACGAGCAGATCGAGATCATCCGCCTCGTCACCGGCGGCGGCTACGTCGAGTACCACGGCGACCACTACGACTTCGACCGCCTCCGGATGGAGCCCCCGGCACCGGCCGAGCACCCCATCCCGATCTACGTGGGCGGCCACAGCGACGCCGGCATCCGCCGGGCGGCTCGCCTGGGCGACGGCTGGATCGGCGCTCAGGCTTCGGCCGAGGAGATCAGCGACCACATCGTCCGCATCCGTGCGGCCCTCGAGTCCGAAGGCCGGGCGGGGGAGCCGTTCGAGATCAAGGCCACGCCGATCGTCCCCGCCACGGCGGACGACATGGCCGGCCTGGCCGCGGCCGGGCTGACCGACGTCATCACGGTCCCGTGGTTCTTCCGCCCCGGCGACGTGAACGACCTGCAGCACCAGCTCGACAGCGTCGCCTGGTTCGCCGAGACCGTCATCTACCCCCTTCGAGACCTGGAGATCGCCCCGTGACCACCTTCGACTACCTCGACCTTCCCCACCCGGCCGACGACGACCGCTCGGCGCGCGCCGCCTCGCTGCGGTCTCGTGCGTTCGTGCAGGCGGCGGACCGCGAGGGCTGGCTCGGCATCTTCGCCGAGGGCGCGGTGGTCCAGGACCCGGTCGGCCCATCGTTCCTCGACGAGACGGGCGAAGGCCACCAGGGCCGCGAGGGGATCGGTGCCTTCTGGGACAACGTCATCTCCCAGAACCCGGTGCGGATGGACATCATCGGCTCCCACGCGGGTGGCGACGAGGTCGCCAACTACCTCACCATCACGACCACGTTCCCGGACGGCTCCAGCGTCGCCGGGGAGATGGTGGCCATCTACCGGGTCGACGACGCCGGCAAGGTCCAGAGCCTGCGCGCCTTCTGGGAGGTCGATCAGCTGCGCTTCACCCCCGCGCCGAGCTGAGGCCGGAGTCGACCTCGTCGCTGGTCGAGCCCCGGCGGCGGTGACGGCGAGCGAGCACGGCCGGGATCACCGAGACGGCGGCGCCGGCGACGATGAGGATCGCGCCCGCCACCAAGCGCACGTCGCGTTCGTCGTGGCAGGGGCTGGGGTAGCTGGGGCCGGTGCCCACGGCGACCTCGTTCGTCCCCCGCAGGTGCCAGACCTGTGGCGGGTCGCTCGTCACCCGGTCGACGAGCGGCGCCTGGCACTGCAGCGAGTAGTCGGTGCGCTCCCCGCCCATGGTGACCCGGATGTGCGCCCGGTACGGGAGCAGCAGGAGCACCGATCCGGCCAAGATCAGCGCGACGCTGATGAGGGTGGGGATCCGCCGTCGGTGCACGTGGTCAGTCAACCATGGCCCGGATCAGGCGATCACGAAGTTGACCATCTTGCCGGGGACAGCGATCACCTTGCGGACGGTCGCACCGCCGAGCAGGGCGGCCACCTTGTCGTCCGCTCGGGCCGCCGCCTCGAGGGTCTCCGGGTCGGCATCGACGGCAACGGTGATGCGGCCGCGAACCTTGCCGTTGACCGAGACGGGCAGCTCGATGCTGTCGTCGACGAGCCACTGCTCGTCGGCGATGGGGAAGGGCTCGTAGGTGATGGTGGCCGGGTGGCCGAGGCGCGACCACAGCTCCTCGGCGATGTGGGAGGCCAGGGGCGACAACATGATCACGAGCGGGTCGGCGACGGAGCGGGGCACGCCACCGCTGGGGTAGGCCGCGGTGAGGTGGTTGGTCAGCTCGGTGATCCGGGCGATGGACGTGTTGAAGCGCAGCGTCTCCATGCCGTCGCGCACGGCCGCCACCGTGCGGTGCAGCACCCGGAGGGTCTCGTCGGCCGGCTCGTCGCCGGACACCCGGACCTCGCCGGTCTCCTCGTCGACGATGACCCGCCACACGCGCTGCAGCAGGCGGTACATGCCGACGACCGCGGTGGTGTCCCAGGGGCGGCTCTGGTCCAGCGGCCCGCCGAACATCTCGTAGAGGCGCAAGGTGTCGGCGCCGTAGCGCTCGCACATCTCGTCGGGTGCCACCGCGTTCTTGAGCGACTTGCCGATCTTGCCCAGCTCCCGCGTCACCTCCTGGCCCTCGTAGAGGTACCGGTCGCCCTCGGTCACCACGTCGGCGGCGGGGACGGGGAAGCCACGGTCGTCGCGGTAGACGTGGGCCTGGATCATCCCCTGGTTGAACAGGCGGCGGAACGGCTCCTTCGAGGACACGTGGCCCAGGTCGAAGAGGACCTTGTGCCAGAAGCGGGCGTAGAGCAGGTGCAGCACGGCGTGCTCGACGCCGCCGACGTACAGGTCGACGCCGCCACAGTCGCCTTCGGACCGGGGGCCCATCCAGTAGCGCTCGTTCTCGGGGTCGACCAGCGCCTCGGTGTTGTTCGGGTCGAGGTAGCGCAGTTCGTACCAGCAGGAACCAGCCCAGTTGGGCATGGTGTTGACCTCGCGCCGGTAGGTCTGGGGCCCGTCGCCCAGGTCCAGGTCGACGGTGGTCCACTCGGTGATGCGGCCCAGCGGCGGCTCGGGCTCGGAGTCCTCGTCGTCAGAGGTCTTCGGCGAGAAGTCCTCCATCGGCGGAAGGACCAGCGGCAGTTCGGAGTCGGGGAGGGCGCGGGGCTCGCCATCGTCGCCGAACACGATGGGGAACGGCTCGCCCCAGTAGCGCTGGCGGCTGAACAGCCAGTCCCGGAGCTTGTACTGGACCTTGCCGGTGCCCAGGCCCTTGCCCTCCAGCCACTCGATGATGGTGGCCTTGGCTTCGGCGACGGAGCGGCCGTCGAGCGACACCTCGTCGTTGGCGGAGTTGACGACGGCGCCCTCGCCTCCGTACGCCTCTGGCCAGGTGTCCGCCGGGGCCCCGTCTTCGACGCCGTGCCGGGACCGCCATTCGGGGGACGGACGGACCGTCTCGACGATGCGGAGCCCGAAGGCCTGGGCGAACTCGAAGTCGCGCTGGTCGCCCGAGGGCACGGCCATGATGGCACCGGTGCCGTAGCCCATGAGCACGTAGTCGGCCACCCACACGGGGATCGACTCGCCGTTCACCGGGTTGGTGGCGAGCGAGCCGGTGAACACGCCGGTCTTGTCCTTGCCCTCGGTCTGGCGGTCGACATCGGAGCGGCGGGTGGCGGCGGCGACGTACGCCTGCACCGCGGCGCGGTGGTCGTCGGTGGTGAGCGCGTCGACGAGCGGGTGCTCGGGCGCCACGACCATGTAGGTCGCGCCGAAGAGCGTGTCGGGGCGGGTGGTGAAGACGGTCAGCGGACCGGCATCGGTGGAGAACGTGACGTCGGCGCCGGTGGAGCGGCCGATCCAGTTGCGCTGCTGGCTCTTGATGGCCTCGGTCCAGTCGAGCAGGTCCAGATCATCGAGGAGCCGGTCGGCATAGGCGGTGATGCGCAGCATCCACTGCTTCATGGGCCGGCGGTACACCGGGAAGTTGCCGCGCTCGGAGCGGCCGTCAGCGGTGACCTCTTCGTTGGCCAGCACGGTGCCGAGCCCGGGGCACCAGTTCACCGGGACCTCGGCCAGATAGGCCAGGCGGTGTCCGTTGACGACGTGGCGGCGCTCGGATGCGTCGAGCTCGGCCCACGGCCTCCCCGTCGGGTTGGTGCCGGGCGCGGGGAGCCGACCGGCGTCGAGCTCCGCCTCCAGTTCGGCCACGGGGCGGGCTCGGTCGGCGTCGGCGTCGTACCAGGAGCCGAAGATCTGCAAGAAGATCCACTGGGTCCAGCGGTAGAAGTCCTCGTCGGTGGTGGACACCGAGCGGCGCCGGTCGTAGCCCAAACCGAGGCGCCGCAGCTGGCGCTCCATGTTCTCGATGTTGTTCTCGGTGGTCACCCTCGGGTGGGTGTTGGTGGCGAGCGCGTACTGCTCCGCCGGCAGGCCGAAGGAGTCGTACCCCATCGTGTGGACCACGTTGTGGCCCGTCATCCGCAGGTACCGGGCGAAGACGTCGGTGCCGATGTAGCCGAGCGGGTGGCCGACGTGGAGCCCGGCGCCGGACGGATAGGGGAACATATCGAGCACGTACTGCTTGGGCCGGTCTGCGACCGCGTCGAAGCCCTCCGACAGGTCGCCCACGGGGTTGGGTGTGTGGAACGTGCCTTCCGCCTCCCACCGCTGCTGCCACCGGGCCTCGATCTCCTGCGCCAGCGTGGCGTCGTAGCGGTGCTGGGGCAGGTCGTCGGCGTCGGTGGTGGTCGGTTCGGCCATGGCCTCACGGTACCTGTCACCCTGGTGCGCCCCGAAGCCCGAGTCGCAGGTGACGGCCCTGGGCGGAGGGGTCGTCTGCGAGATTGGCGGCCGGTCGGACATCCGATCAGGGGAGATGGGCCATTTGGCCCAAACCGATGGGAATCAACTCTGGCCTATTGTCCAGATTCCCGCGCAGGCGTATCGTTTCCGATACCTGAGGGATGCGCGTTGATCCTCCGTCCTCACTGGTCGCGCTGGATGGAGGGGAGCGAAGCGAAACCGGCTCCTCATGGTTGCGGGAACACCACATCGCGGGAGCTGGACATGGCTATTCTTGGAGGTCCCTTTTTTCGTTCTCGGCGCGCCCGGGGTCGGCGGTTCGGCCTGGGGGCTGCGGTCGCTGCCTTGGTGGTGGCGGGCCTCGCGCCGCTTGCGTCGAGCACACCGGCCACCGATGGGAACCCTGACCTGCCGGCCGTCTGCGGGCTCGATGTGACCCTCGTCCTCGATCACTCGGGGTCGATCAGCTCCTCGGAGGCCGACCAGGTGCGCCTCGCGGCGAGCACCTTCGCCTCCGCGCTCGACGGTACGCCGTCTCGGGTCAAGGTCGCGGTGTTTGCGTCCCGTGCTCAGGGCGTCAACGCCGCGGGTTCGCTCACCCCCAACTTGAACAACACCGTGTTCCGGGATCCATCGGCCTACGCGAACCCCACGTCCGGGGGTGGCAGCGGCGGAACCAACTGGGATGACGGCCTGGAGGTCGCACGGCGCAGCAACGGCGGTCCCGGCGACCTGGTGGTCTTCATCACCGATGGTGATCCGACCTACCGCAACTCCACCACGCCGAACGGGCATGCCGACGACGGCAGCCACACCCTTGCCGGCAACGGCAGCGACATCGTCGCCGCCAACGTGTCGAACGCGGTCGTCGAAGCCGACCTCATCAAGGCCGCAGGTGCCCACATGTTCGGCATCGGCGTCGGCTTGTCCGGTGCAGCCAGCGAGCAGCGGCTGAACGACGTCACCGGCGACGAGGAGCTCACCCTCGATGGCAGCGGCAACCCGAACATCCCGTTCGGCACCGCCGACTACACGATCGCTCCGAACTTCACCTCGCTCCAAGCCATCGTGCGGGCCTTCGTCCGGGAGCTCTGCGCGCCGTCGCTGAACGTCACCAAGTTCCTCCAGAAGGCCGACGGCACCACGGTCAAGGCCGGTGCCGGGGACCCCTGGACCTTCAACGCCACGGTGACGCCGACGCCGACGTCGTGGCAGTCGCCGGTCGGCGCGTCGGGCGCATCTGCCCACCAGGCGACCGACGCATCCGGCGGCGTCAGCTTCAAGTGGAAGACAGCCGGTGGCTCGGCATCGGTCGACCTTTCCGAGAACCCGAAGGCGGGTTGGGTCTACAACGGTTCGCTCTGCACACGGAACAAGCTCGACGGCACGGTTCCCGCGGTCATCTTCAACTCCGTGGGCACCAACGCGCCCTCGGCATCGAAGGATCAAGCAGAGCTCAAGAACCTCGCTGTCGGTCCGCAGGAGGCGGTGAACTGCGATGTCTACAACCGCCAGATCCGGACCTCCTCGATCCAGGTGGCGAAGCAGACCGTGCCCGCCGGGCTCTCGAACACGTTCGACTTCACGCTGTCGCAGGGCCAGAGCACCATCGACACCAAGACCGGCATCGTGCATGGCGGCATCGCCACGTTCACGCCGGTCGGGCCCGGGACCTACGCGGTGACCGAGACGGCCAACTCGGCCTTCACCCAGACCTCGGCCACCTGCGACAACCTCGGCACGCAGCAGGTTGAGACCGTTGCTGCCGCCTCGCTCGTCGTGGGCGAGGCCCAGAACTGGCGGTGCACCTTCGTCAACACGGCGAAGCCCGGCACCATCAAGGTGGTCAAGAACACCATCGGGGCGAACGGCACCTTCTCGTTCACCTCGAACACGGCGCTCGGAAACTTCGACCTCTCGACCTCCGGCGGTACGGCTTCCACCTCCGCGGCGTCAGCCCCGGTCGGGACCTACAACATCTCGGAGAGCGCGGCGGCCCCGTGGCAGCTCACCTCGTCCACCTGCACGGGAGCGCAGTCGCCTTCGTCGGTCTTCGTCGGACCCGGCCAAGACGTGGTCTGCACCTTCACCAACACCGCGCCCGATCCGAGCATCACGGTCACCAAGACCGCGGGCGCGGCTTCGGTGGCGGAGCCGGGCGCGCCGGTGACCTACACCGTCACCGTCGCCAACACCTCGGTCGAGCCGGTGACGATCACCTCGCTCACGGACTCCGTGGAGGGAGGCGCGGCGTTCGACATCGCCACGGTCGCCCCACCGGTCACGGCCACCACCTGCGGGAGCCTCATCGGCACGACGCTGACGGTGTCCGGTCCCGGGTCGTCGGCCCAGTGCACGTTCACGCTGCCGGTCAACGGCAACGGCGGCACGACCGTCGACGACGTGGTCACCGCCAAGGCGACCGACAGCGACGACAAGGTCGCCACCGACACCGATGACGCCTCGGTCTCAATCACCTCGGAGGAGCCTGCCCTCTCGGTGACGAAGACCCCCAGCGTCTCGTCGATCGCCGAGCCCGGCGGCTCGGTCTCCTACACCGTCAAGATCACCAACGACGGCGTCGAGCCGGTCGAGCTCGACACGATCACCGACGCCATCGAGGGCGCCGCGCCCTTCTCGGTCACCGCGGTGTCGCCACCGGTCACCGCCACCACCTGCGGCGGACTCATCGGCACCTCGGTGCCGGTGGGCGGCGACGTCTCCTGCACGTTCACCATCGCCCACGTGGTCGACCGCTCGGATCTGCCCGACGGTGACCTCGATGACACCGTGGAGGTCACCGGTCACGACGATGACGGTACCGTCTCGGCCACCGCCAACGCCGAAGTGGCGGTCACCGACACGCTGCCCGCCATCACCGTGACCAAGACCCCGTCGCCGACGTCGGTCGCCGAGACGGCTCCGGGCCAGACCCACCCGGTCGAGTTCCTGGTCACCATCCAGAACGACTCGGCCGAGCCCGTGACCATCGACTCCATCACCGACTCGGTCGAGGGCGGTGCTGCAGCACCGGCGGGCGGAACGTGCGCGGCCCTCATCGGCACCCCGCTGGCGGCGCAGACCGGCACCTCCTGCACGTTCATCCTGGGGGTCTCCGGCAACGCTGGGGACACGGTCGACGATGTCGTCACAGTCGGTGCATCCGACGACGACGGCAACGACACGTCGGACGACGACCCCGCCTCGGTCACCATCACCAACCTGGCCTCGTCGATCACCGTCACGAAGACCGCATCGGTGGGCTCTGTGCCCGAGCCCGGCGGCAACGTGACCTACACGGTCGACATCAAGAACACTTCTGCCGCCGACACCGTCACCATCGGCTCCATCACCGATTCGGTGTCGGGCGGCCCGGCGGCGCCGGCGGGCGGCTCCTGCCCGACGCTCATCGGCGCCACGCTGGCGCCCGGTGCATCCAAGAGCTGCTCGTTCACCCTGGCCGTCTCCGGCAACGCCGGCGCCACGGTGCCCGACACCGTGAGGGTGACCGGCACCGACGACGACGGCACCCCCGTCACGGGCAGCGGCGACGAGGTGGTCGGCATCTCTGATGTGCCGTCGTCCATCAAGGTGACCAAGACCGGTTCGGTCGGTTCGGTCACCGAGCCCGGCGGCAACGTCACCTACACCGTGGACGTCGAGAACACCTCGGTCTCGGACTCGGTGACCATCGACGCCATCACCGACTCGGTGTCGGGCGGGGCCGCGCAGGCTGCAGGCGGCTCCTGCCCGGCGTTGATCGGCACCGTGCTCGCGCCCGGTGCCTCCAAGAGCTGCTCGTTCACGCTCGCGGTGACCGGCAACGCCGGGGCCGCCGTGCCTGACACCGTGAAGGTGACAGGGACCGACGATGACGACGGCCCGGTAGACGGGTCCGACAGCGAGATCGTCGACATCACCGATGCGGCGGCGGCCCTCTCGGTCGTGAAGACCCCGTCGGTCACCTCGGTGCCGGAGCCGGGAGCGAACGTGACCTACACGGTCGACATCACCAACGACTCCACCGCCGACACCGTGACCCTCGACTCGATCGTGGACTCGGTGAAGGGGGCGCCTGCGGTGGCCGCTGGGGGCAGCTGCCCGGCACTGCTCGGCACCGCCCTCGCCCCTGGAGCGATGGCGAGCTGCTCGTTCACCCTCGCGGTCACGGGCAACGGCGGTGACGCGGTGCCCGACACCGTGACCGTCACCGGGCATGACGACGATCCGGTGATCCTCACGGTCGGTGCACCGGTGGCGACGAACGGCGTGCTCATGGCATCAGCCAGCGCCATCGTCGACATCACCGATGTGCTGCCCACCGGAACGGCGACGAAGACCGCCGATCCGGCCACGGTCCCCGAGCCCGGCGGCCCGGTGACCTTCGACGTGTCGGTGACCAACACCTCCGCGGCCGAGCCGGTCACGGTGACCGCCATCACCGACACCGTCAACGGAGCCGTCATCGACGTCACCGCGGTGGCCGGCCCGGTCACCGCCACCACGTGCGCAACCGGGTCCGTCTTGGCTCCCGGGGCCTCCTACACCTGCTCGTTCACCCTGCTCGTCAGCGGGGCGAACGCAGGTGACGTGGTGGTCGACCAGATCGGCATCACCCTCTCCGACGACGACGAGAACTCGGTGACGCCCACCGACACGGAGACCGTCGCCGTCACCGACGTGCTGCCGACCATCACGGTCGAGAAGGACAACGGGGATGCCACCGTGGCGGCTCCGGGCGGCGACGTGGAGTTCGACGTCACCGTCACCAACACCTCTCCGGACGAGTCGGTGACGCTCACCGAGCTGACCGACACCATCGAGGGCGAGGCGCCGTTCGACATCACCACCACCGTCCCGCCGGTGGTGTCGACCACCTGCGCCACGGGGGGCGTCATCGCCGCAGGGGCCTCCTACACCTGCAGCTTCACGATCGCCGTGGAGAGCGACGATGCCGTCACGGTGGCCGACGTGGTCGACGCCGTCGCCGTGGACGACGAGCAGAACGAAGCCACGGCCGGCGACGACGCCGTGACCACCGTGACGGCCTCCGCCGACCTCGCGGTCGACAAGCGCCTCGTCGGCGACCTGGTCGTCGGCGAGCCCGGGACCTACGAGCTCGAGGTCACCAACCTCGGGCCCTCTGCGGCCGCGGGCATCGTCTTGGTCGACACCCTGCCCGACGGCCTCACCGGGGTCTCGGCCACCGGCGAGGGCTGGGCCTGCGAGATCGACGGCCAGATCATCACCTGCGAACGGGAGTCCCTCGCCGCGGGCGAGTCCTCGATCGTGACCGTGGTGGTCGACGTGGCCGCAACGGCGGCCGCAACCGAGGTGGTCAACGTGGCCGACGTCTCGTCGGGCACGGACGACCCCGACGAGGGCAACAACCACGATGAGGAGGAGTCCGTGGTGATCGAGGTCGTGCCGGAGGAGATCGACAATCCCGATCCTCCGGTCACGCCGACCCCGCCGGCGACCGAGGTCCTGCCCACCCAGAGCGATCCGCTGCCCCGCACCGGCTCCGATCCGGCTCCGCTCGCCGCCATGGCCCTGTGCCTCGTGGCGCTAGGCGGGCTGGTGCTGGCGGGGCGCCGGGTCCGCTTCGTCGGCCGCCGCTGAGGCCGCGCTCAGCGAGCGGCTGCGCCGCCCGGCCTGTCCGGTCCGATGTGAGTGTCACTGGACCTGCGTAGGTTGGGCGGCGTGCCCATCCCTGCTCCAGCCGCCCTCGGCCGCGGCGTCGTCATCAACGCGGGAGATGCCATCCCGGCGCCGTGGATGGGCGCTCGCGTCGTCACCGTCGACGAGGCGGTGCTCGCCTCGCCGTCCGCCATCGTCGGGGAGCTCCATGCGGCATGGGCCAGCCGGACGCCGGTCGTGGTCGAGCTGGCGGTCGACCCGGCCCGGTTCCGGGAACCGGTGGCCATCACCGACGAGCCCTGGTCGCTCGACGCGGATGTGGAGCCGTGGTTCGATCGGCTGCACTTCTTGGTCTGGGCCAACACCTACGACGCCCGCTCCGGGACCGTGATCTGGTGGTGGGGGCGCAAGGCGGCGCGAGCCGGTGCCACCGACACGCCCGACGGCGAGGCTGACGTGCTGTTGCCCGGTGCGATCCCCGCCTGGGTCGACGGGGGGCCGCGCCGGCCGTGGAGCCCCGATCTGGTCGGCGGCCACCGGGTCGTGCACGCGGAGTCGGTCGAGCTCGGACGGGTTGGGGCAGCACCGGCGCCGGTCGACCCGGCCGCAGACCTGGCCCCGGACCAGCTGGCGGCGGTCGCGCACCTCAGCGGTCCGGCCCGGGTCATCGCGCCCGCCGGATCGGGCAAGACCCGCGTGCTCACCGAGCGCCTCCGCCACCTGCTGGGCGACCGCGGCTGGGAGCGCGAGGCCGTGCTCGCCGTCGCGTACAACAAGGAGGCCCAGCTCGAGCTGGAGCGGCGCACCGAGGCGTTCCGGCCCCGGGTCCGCACCCTGAACTCGCTCGGGTTGTGGGTCCTGACCCAGCACCTGGGCCGCTCGCCGGCGCTGCTGGAGGAGCGGGACTGCCGCCGCCTGGTGGAGTCGCTGCTCCCGGGGCGGCGCCGCCAGCGGGCCAACACCGACCCCATCGGCCCGTACCTGGAGGCGCTTGGCCTCGTTCGCCTCGGCCTTCGTTCGCCCCGCTCGGTCGAGGAGTCGCGCGACGACGTCGACGGGCTGAGCGAGATCTTCGCCCCGTACCGCGAGCAGCTGCGGTCCCGGGGCGCGGTCGACTTCGACGATCAGATCTACGCCGCCATCGGCGCCCTCCTGTCCGACGGCCCGTTCCGCCGGACCATGCAGCAGCGGTGCCGGCACCTGCTGGTCGACGAGTTCCAGGACCTCACGCCGGCGCACGTCCTGCTCCTGCGGCTGCTGGCCCTGCCCGCGCTCGACGTGTTCGGCGTGGGCGACGACGACCAGGTCATCTACGGGCACGTGGGGGCCGACCCCGCCTACCTGATCGACTACGAGGCGCTGTTCCCCGGTGCGGCATCGCACCCGCTCACGGTGAACTACCGCTGCCCGGTCGAGGTGGTCGACGGCGCCCGCACGCTGCTCGGCTACAACCGCCGCCGGGTCGCGAAGGAGATCGTCGCCGGACCGGCTGCGGACCCGGCGCCGGGAGCCCTGCGCACGGTCCCCCACAGCCCGGACCAGGGGGCCGCCACCACGGTGGCGGTCGTCCAGGAGTGGTTGGCGGAGCCAGGGGTGGCACCCAGCTCCATCGCCGTGCTCACCCGGGTCAACTCGCTGCTGCTCGCGCCGCAGGTCGCCTTGGCCGAAGCCGGCGTCGCGCTGAACTCGGTGCTGCGGGCCGAGGTGCTCGAGCGCACCGGGCTCCGGGCCGCACTGGCGTACCTGCGCATCGCCGTGGCCGGCGATGCCATCAATCCCCGCGACATCGTCGAGATCATGCGCCGGCCCACCCGGGGCCTGCCGCAGTGGTTCCCCGACCGCCTGGAGCGGCGCACCAGCTGGTCGCCGGCGCAGTTGCGGACCATCGCCGACCAGGTGCCCGACAAGGAGGCCGCCAAGGTGCTGCACCTGGCCGACGACCTGGCCCTCGTGGTGGGAGCTGCCCGGGGTGGGACCACCCGCTCGATCCTGGAACTGGTGCGGGACCAGATCGGCCTCGGCTCGGCCATGAGCATGCTCGACCAGACCGGCGCGGCGCAGGGGTCGAGCCACCTCGACGACCTCGAAGGCCTCCTCGGCGTGGCCGACCTGCACCCCGACCCCGCGGGCTTCGAGCCGTGGCTCCGCGGCCTGTTCGGTCGGGAGCGCGACCCCGACGGCATCGTGCTCTCGACGATCCACCGCGTGAAGGGCCGGGAGTGGGACCGCGTCCTGCTGTTCGGCGTCTCTGACGGGATCATGCCCCACCGCCTGGCCGAGGACCGGGAGGAGGAGCGCCGCGTCCTCCACGTCGGCGTCACTCGGGGCCGCCACCGCGTCGCGGTCCTCTCCGACACCACGCGCCTGTCGCCGTTCCTGGCCGAGCTGGCCGGCACCGCGCCCGTCCGGGCCGAGCGCCCCGCCCCACCGGCGCGCGGTGCGGTCGAACCGCTGTTCAAGAAGGGCCCGGCCATCAAGGGCAAGGCCGCCCG
>CAZCVS010000033.1:0-13639 GCA_964501845.1 uncultured Iamiaceae bacterium | reverse complement strand
AGCGGCTGGCCGAGTACCACGAGATCGGCTTCGACCACGTCATCCTCTCGGGCCAGCCGCACCTCGAAGAGGCCTACTGGTTCGGCGAGGGCGTCATCCCCAAGCTGCGGGCCGCCGGCATCGCTGCCGAGCCGGGCATCCCGGTCCCGATCGCCGATGCGGGCCACGACGCCGCCCCCGCCTTGACCTCAGCCCACTGATGATCAACGTCGCCGTCAACGGCAGCCCGTCGCACCCGTCGCGCAGCCGCACCCTCGCCGTCGGTGTGCTCGACCTGCTGGGCGGTGGCGACGTGGTCGACCTGGCCGAGCTCGACCCCGCCGCGCTCCTCGCCCTGCGAGCCGACCCCGGGGTGGACGCCGCCGTGGCCCAGGTGGCCGCGGCACAGATCCTGGTGGTCGCCACTCCGGTCTACCGGGCCACCTACACCGCGCTCACCAAGACCATCTTCGACCTGCAGCCCCAGGGCGCGCTGGCCGGGACGGTCGTCATCCCCATCGCCACCGGGTATTCGGCCGAGCACCGCCTGGCGATCGACCACGGCCTCCGCCCGCTCGTCGCCTCGCTCGACGGCTGGACCACGCCGACGGGGATCTACGCGACGAAGGCCGACCTGGCCGAGGACGGGACCATCTCCGAGCGCGTCCTCGAGGCTGCGGCTGCAGCTGCAGTCGAGGCCCAGGTGCTGGCCGCCGCGCTCGGGTAGGGGTCAGGCCTCGACGCTGATGGCGTACTCGGGGCAGTTGTCGGCGGCGAGCTGGGCCATGGTGACCTGCTCGTCGGTGAGCTCTCCGGGGACCAGCACGACGGCGTAGCCCTCGTCGTCGGCGTCGAACAGGTCGGCGGCCAGCGCGTAGCAGCGACCGTGGCCCTGGCACTTCTCGCGGTCGAAGACGATGTGCATCAGTCCGCCACCTCCGCGGTGCGCAGGATCCGCACAGGCAGCTCCCGCGGCCCCCGGACCTGGCCGGTGGACCAGCGCACCGCGCTCGGATCGGGGTCGGCGAGCTCGAAGTCGGGGATCCGCTTCATCCACTCGTCGATGGCGACGGTGAGCTCCATGCGGGCCAGGTTGGAGCCGGCGCAGCGGTGGATGCCGAGGCCGAACGCGACGTGGCGGTTCCGCTGGCGGTCGATGATGAACTCGTCGGCCCGCTCGAACGCCTCCGGGTCCCGGTTCGCGGCGGGGAAGGGGAGCAGCACCCAGTCGCGCTCGGCGACGGGGCAGCCGCCGATCTCGGTGTCGGCGGCGGCGATGCGGGCCATGGTGACCGGCGCGTAGAAGCGCAGGAACTCCTCGACGGCGAACGGCAGCACGGCGGGGTCCTCGGCGAGGCGCTTGCGGTCCTCGGGGTTCTGGGCGAGGTGCCACAGGCTGGCGCCGATGGCGGACCAGGTGGTGTCGATGCCGGCGATGATCAGCAGGCCGATGGTCCCGAAGATCTGGGCGTCGGGCAGCGGCTCGCCGTCGACCTCGAGGCCGAGGAGGTAGCCGATCAGATCGTCCTGGGGCGGCTCCTGCCGGCGGCGCTTGAGCGTCTGCTCGATGTAGTAGATGAGCGTGTCCTCGGGCTGGATCGTCCCGGCGTACTCGCCCGGCTTCTCGATGATGCGGTGGATGAACATCCGGAAGCGGTCCCCGTCTTCGGGGGGCACGCCGAGCATGTGGGCGATGGCCCGCACGGGGATGCTCTGGGAGTACTGGACCGCAGCGTCGACCGTCGGCGTGCCGGCGGCGAGGAGTTCGTCGAGCAGCTCGCGGCACGTGGCGCGGGTGGCGTCCTCGAGCTTGTCGACGGCCTTGGGCGCGAAGGCCGGTAGGAGGATGCGGCGGGAGTCCATGTGGAACGGCGGGTCCGCGGTGATGGGCGGTGCGTAGCCCATGGGCGCCAGGCCCTCGGGCTTGAAGATGCTGACGATCACGCCCTCGGAGCTGAAGTGCTCCGTGTCGTTGGCGATGGCGGTGATGTCCTCGTGGCGGGTGGGCATCCAGACACCGCCGTGGGCCTCGCCGTGGGCCACCGGGCAACGGCCGCGGAGGTCGTCCCAGATCTGGGTGGCCTCCTGCGCGTAGTCCTCCGACGTGTGGTCGAAGTCGGTGGCCCAGTCGCGGGTGGGCTGCTGCAGGTCGGTCATGATGGGTTCCCCTGGGCGTCGGATGGACGGCACTCGCCCGTTCGATCGGTTCGATAATACGCGTTATCGACGGTCCGGACGATGCGTGTGACCGACGACCACGCCCGCTGGTGCTTCACTGGTGCACTGGACCACGAGGAGGCCGACGATGAGTGAGACCATGGACCCGCAGGTGTGGGGCGAGATCGACGGGCAGACCATCACGTTTCCGATGGAGGTCCGTGACTTCGACGCGGCCACCTTCGTGTTCTCGGTGCCGGCCGATGCCGCCCAGACCCTGCTGCCAGGCGCCGACTTCTCGGTGGTCCAGATGGTCGACGGCGTGGCCCAGCTGGTGGTCGCGCTGTGCGACTACCACGACAACCCGTGGGGCGACTACCTCGAGATCAACCTCGGGTTCCTCGCCCGCCCCTCGGGGGCGGGCGACGAGGTCCTCGGCTCGTTCGTGTACCGGATGCCGGTCGACCAGGCGTTCACCTGCAAGGCCGGCAACGAGGTCATGGGCTTCCCCAAGACCGTGCAGGAGCTGTCGGTCGGGCGCCGCAACGACCGGGTGTTCTTCGCCATGCACGTCGACGGAGAGCTGGAGCTCGAGGTCAGCTTCGTCGAACCGGCCCAAGACGGTCCGCCGTCGCGGGTCGAGACCGGGAGCTACTCGTACCTCCACGGCCAGCCCCACGAGACCCCCCTGTCCATGGACATGGGCTCGGGCCTGATCGACGTGCACACCGTCGAGATCGAGCTCGGCCCCGGCCTCGTCGCCACCGAGCTCAAGACGCTGGGCCTCCCCAAGACGCCTGACTTCGGCACCTGGGGCACCGGCCTCACCGCCACCTTCCAGCTCGGCCATCCGCTCGGCAGCTGACCGTTCGGCGCACGCGCCGGCGGATCAGTCGGTCCGACCGCGCGAGCGGCTGCGGCGGGCGAGCAGCCACCCGCCGCCCAACCCGATGGCGATGATCCCGGCGAAGAGCGCGGCTGCGGGCATCTCCGAGTCGGTGGCGGGCGGTGCGAGCGGTTCGCAGGTGGCGCCGCCCTGGTCACCGCGGCAATCGGACGAAGTCGTCGAGCGTGGTGCGGTGGTGGTCGATGCCAGCTCGCTCGTGGTGGTGCTGGTCGATGTCGACGTCGTGGTGGTCGGGGGCGCCGTGGTCGTCGTGGTGGTGGTCGGGGGCGCGGTGGTCGTGGTGGTCGTGGTGGCTTGGGCCAGCTTCACCAGGTCGGCGTTCCACTCGAGCTCTGCGCCTTGCACCTGCTCGGCCACGAGGTCCGACAGGAGGTCGGCGCCGGTGCCGGTCAGGTGCAGACCGTCGCCGGCGACCGCCTCCGGGCGGGCCGCGGCGACGGCGTTCCAGTCGCCGATGCGCAGGTTGGGGTATGCGCCCTGGAGCCCGGCGATGAAGTGGTTGACGTCGGGGTAGTACGGCCGGACCGCGTGGATGGTCAGCCACGACACCCGGCGGACGCCCCGGAGCTGGTCGAGGATGCTGCGGACGGCGGGTTGGTAGACGGCGGGCGAGCCGCCGTCGTTGTGCGCGAGCAGCACCACGACCACGTCCCAGTCGGTGCCGAGGCGGTTGACGACGTCGGCCCCCTGGCGGGTGCTGCGGTTGACCTCGGCATCCACGACGACCTCGCGGCCGGGGAGCTTGGCCGCGTACTGGGCGACCGCGCCCTTCATCACCGAGTCGCCGAGGACGAGCACGCGGGTGGGTCGCACCGGCGGGAACGCGGGCGAGGCGGCGGTGGGCTCGGGCGCCGCGCTGCCCACGGCGAGCGCCACGACGAGCACGGTGGCGCCGAGGGCCGCGAGGCGCTTCCCAGGTGTCCCCATCGGACCGATCAGGCCCCCGTCCAGGCATCGACCCGCTCGGCGAGCACGGCGAGGCTCACGGTGGCGGCCGACAGGACCACGTCGTGGAAGCCGGGGAGGGAGAAGGCGGCACCCAGGCGGGCTTCGGCTTCGGCTCGCAGGCGCAGGATCTCGCGCTGGCCGACCTTGTAGGCGAGGGCCTGGCCGGGCATGCCGATGTAGCGGTCGACCTCGGTGACGATCTCGTCGCGGCTCACGGGGGCGTTGGCCACCATGAAGTCGATGGCCCGCTGGCGGCTCCACCCCATGGCGTGCAGGCCGGTGTCGACCACGAGCCGGCAGGCCCGCCAGGAGTCGCTGGCCAGCATGCCGAGGCGGTCGATGTCGGTCCGGTAGAGGTTCATCTCCTCGGCGAGCCGCTCGGTGTAGAGGGCCCAGCCCTCGACGAACGCGGTGTGGCCCCACGACAGCCGGCGGAAGGCCGGGAGGTCGGTCTGCTCGCTGGCGATCGCGAGCTGGAGGTGGTGGCCGGGGATGGCCTCGTGGAACGCGATCGACGCCGTCTCGGCGCGGCCGCGCTCGGTCGGCTGGTGGAGGTTGACGTGGTACTCGCCGGGCCGGCTGCCGTCGGGGGCTGGTGGTGTGTAGTACGCCGCGGGCGCGTCGGCTGCCAGGTAGTCGGGGATCGGGGTGAGCACGCACGGCGCCTGAGGCACGATGCCGAACCAGTCGCCCATGGCCGCGGCGGCCTCGTCGAGGCAGCGGCGGGCATCGGCGATGATCTCGTCGCCGTCGCGGTAGCGCAGGTCCGCGTCGTTGAGCAGGTGGTCGAAGATCTCGGCCAGCTCGTCGGTGCCGAAGGCGCGGCGGCCCAGGACCCGGTACTGGGCGGGCAGCTCCTCGGTCACCTCCTGCATGCCGATCTCGTGGAGCTCCTCCGGGGTCAGGTCCAACCCGGTGTGGAGCCGGATGAGCTGGCGGTAGACGTCGTCGCCCTCGGGCAGCCAGCACAGACCGGGCTGCTCGTCGGAGCGGGCGGCGGGTGCGAGCTCGTCGGCCAGCACGGCGCGGTAGCGGTCGAACGCCGGACGCAGCTGGGTGGTGACCGCCTCGGTGAGCTCGGTGCGCCACGCGGCCTCGCCGTCCCAGTCTTCGGGGCCGGCGAGGTGGGCGAACGGGTCCTGGTCGAGGGGCGAGTCGAGGTAGCCGTCGATCTGGTTGATGGACCGGTCGATGCACGTGCGCGCCGGGATGCGGCCCGCGGCCAGGCCGGCGCGGTAGCGCTCGGCCGCCTGGTCGAGCATGGCGCCCATCGCCTGCACCCGTCGCACGGCCATTGCCGCGTGCTCGGGCTCGGTGGCCCGGAGCTGCCCGGCCATGGTGAGCAGCTCAGCGTGGATGCCCTGCATCTGGTCCGAGGCCAGCTCGATGAGCCGGGCATCGATGCCCGACACGGTGTCGCCGATCTCCTCGATCAGCAGCTGCCGGGTGACCCGGTCGGTCTCGTCCAGGTCGGCAGGGTCGATGGTCTCGGCCTCCCCGAGGAAGCCGAGCCAGCTCTCGCGCTGCGCAGCTTCGCCCTCGGCGGACAGGTCGTCGACACGGTCGTCGTAGCGGTGGTCGCCGAGGAACGTGGCGAACAGGGGGCTGGCCTCGAGGCGGGCCTCCCAGTACCGATCGGCGATGTCGCGCAGGGCGTCTGACGGGGGAGCCATGCCCTCCATGGTGGCCGACGGGGTGAGGTCAGACGTTGCGACCGCCGCTGCGCACGAAGTTGATGATGACCGAGGCGGCGACGAGCACGAGGATGATGACGAGCAGGGTGTAGATCATGCACCCCAGTACCCGCGGATCGGGCCGCCAACCCTGTCGGAGGATCGATCCGCGTTGCGTGGACGTGGCTACGGCGTGATGCCGCGGAGGCCGGACCAGGCGAGGCGGGCGACCTTGTCGGCGAAGGCGTCGGCGTCGGTGCCCTGGCCCAGGCCCAGCTTGAGCCAGTGGCGGCTGGTGGACTCGGCGATGCCGATCACCCCGAACGCCAGGACGTGGCGCTCGTCGTCGCTGAGGCCGGGGATGTCGATGAGCGACGCGACCCGGTCGGCCACCACGGACTCGACGCGGGCCACGGCCGGGGCCAGCTCGGCGTCGGCGCGGGTCCGGTCGCTGAACAGCACCCGGAACGCGGCACCTTGGGCGATGGCCCAGCGGAAGTAGGCGCGGAAGCCGGCCTCCACCTGTTGGCGCGGGCCGCGCGCGTCGTCGACCGCCTCGAAGATGATGCGTTCGAGGCGGGCGCCGATCTCGTCGACGAGCTCGTTGTAGAGCGCCTTCTTCGACGCGAAGTGCTGGTAGAGGACCGGCTTGGTCACGCCCGCGGCTTCGGCTACCTCGTTCATCGAGGTCTCGTGGAACCCGTTGGCCGCGAACGTCTCGAGGGCCACCTGCAGCAGCTGCTCGCGCCGCTCGGCGGCTGGCAGCCGGGTGGTGCTTCCCGGGCTGGTCATCCGTGCTCGTGCTCGTGCACGATCACGGACCGGGCGACGGTGCCGGCCTTCATGTCCTCGAAGGCCTCGTTCACGTGCTCGTTGTCGATCTCCTGCGAGATCAGCTCCTTGAGCTTCAGGTCGCCGCTCCGCCAGAGTTCGAGCAGCTTGGGCACGTCCTGGTACACGTTCGACGATCCGTACCAGCAGCCCTTGATGGTCTTGGCCAGGTAGAGCCAGGTGAAGGCGGCGTTGAGGTTGAGGAACACGTCCATGCGGGGGACGCCGACGAGGATGACCTCGCCGCCGGGGCGGGCGGTGTTGATGGCCTGCTCCATGGTGGCCCCGAGCCCGATGACCTCGAACGCCACATCCGCGCCGCGCCCGTTGACGGCCATGGCGGCGGCGACCGGGTCGCCCTCCGACGCGTTGACCGTGTGGGTGGCGCCGAACTCCTTGGCCATCTCCAGCTTCGAGTCGAGCATGTCGATGGCGATGATGGTGGTGGCGCCGGCGATCTTGGCGCCCTGGATCACGTTGAGGCCCACACCGCCGCAGCCGATGACGGCCACGGTGTCGCCGGGGACGATGTTGGCAGTGTTGAGGGCCGCGCCCACGCCGGTGAGCACGCCGCAGCCGATGAGGGCGGCGACATCGAGCGGGACGTCGTCGGGGATCTTCACGGTGGAGATCTCCGGGACGATGGCATAGGGGCCGAACGTGCCGAGGCACGCCATCTGGTGGAGCGCGGCGCCGCCGCTGGTGAGCCGGGTGGTGCCGTCGAGCAGACCGGCGGCCGCCTGGGCTGCGGACTTCTCGCACAGGTACGCCTGCTGGTGCTGGCACTGGTAGCACTCGCCGCAGGCCGGCACGAACGACAACACGACGTGGTCGCCGACGGCGACGGTGCTCACGCCCTCGCCGACCGCCTCGACGATGCCGGCGCCCTCGTGGCCCAGCACGATCGGGGTGGGCAGCGGGATGGTGCCGTTGAGCACCGAGAGGTCCGAGTGGCACACCCCCGAGGCGACGACCTTGATCTTGACCTCGCCCGGCCCCGGCGGTGCGATCTCGATGTCGTTGCGGATCTCGAGTGGGGTGTCGTACGCGGTGAGCACGGGTGCCTTCATGGGGGTCCCCTTCGGGATGTCGGCGGCGGCTGCCGACCATACCTTGACCGTCCGGTCAAGGGCTCCCGGACGGTTCAGGATTCGAGCTGGTTCAGGCTGCGGAGGAACGACAGGAGGATGGCGGTGAACTCGATCGGCTCGTCGTCGTAGCACGCGTGGGTCGCGCCCTCGATCACCTGCGTCTGCGCCTCGCCGTCGGGGGCGCGCATCTGCTCGATGAGGTGGTCGGCCCGCTCCTCGGTGTACGCCGGGTCTTCGGAGCCCCACACCGCCATCGTAGAGATGGGCGCGGCGTCGGTGGGCCGCTCGAAGTCGTCGATGCCGACGGGTGCGACGGGGACGAAGCCGAGCAGCTCGTCCTGGGGGAACTCCTCGAGGTACGAGAGGCTGAAGCGCCCCGACATCGAGGGCGATACGACGACCACCCGGCCCGGCCCGCCGAGCTTGTCGATGAGGCCGCGGAGCCAGGCGCCGTCGCTGGCGGGCTGGTCGCCGTCGCCGGGGCGCTCGGGCGTGTCGCCGTAACCGGGGAGGTCCACGGAGACGGCCCGCCACCCGGCGGCCGCGACGGGGTCGAGGATCGTGCGGTCGTCCCAGATGCGCGAGGTGTACGACTGGCCGTGCAGGAACAGCACGGTCACCAGCTCCTCGGTGCCCGTGACGCTCTGGCTCGGGGGGCGCATGATCGCGTTGACCAAGACGTCGCCCGTGTCGATGGTGGTCGCGTTCTTGGGAGGCGGCCGGTCGTCGCTGCCACCGCCGCAGGCGGCGACGGTCGTGGCCAGGGTGGCGGCGATCAGGAGGGCGGCGAGACGGGTCTTCACGATCAGTGGCCCGACGGGAGGCCCTGGTCCTCGCGCTCGGCGGCCTTCACCGCGTAGCCGAAGACGATGGCGGGGGCGAGCACCGCCGACCCGACGAGCAGGCCGCCGACGATGACCCGCACCAAGCCTGGGGTGTACTCGGTGGCCAACCCGTAGAAGAACCCGATGGTCGCCACGAGGTAGAGCGCGTACCCGAGCCGCTGGCCGATGGAGACAGCCCGGGCGATGCGGGCCCGGCGCACCAGCACGGGATCGGTAGAGGGCGCGGTCACGGGCTCGATGGTACCGATCAGGTCGCCTGGGTCCCGTCGGGGCGCCCGGCAGCCCAGCGCAGCTCATCGGCGAGGCGCAGGTCGGGATCGACAGCATCGTCGCTGCGCAGCACGTCGAGCACGGTGAGAAAGTCCCGGACCTGGCCCACGTCGTGGACCCGCAGGACGATCCCGGTGCCGCTCCCGATGGCGGCCACCGCAGCCAGGGTGCCCGCGAGGCGCTCGGTGGGTCGGGTGCGGGTGAGGGCGCCGATGAAGTCCTTGCGGGAGACGGCGAGCAGGGCCGGGAGCCCATCGGGGTTCAGGTCGGGCAGGTGGCGCAGGACCTCGACGGTCTGCGCCGGGGTCTTGGTGAAGTCCGGCCCCGGGTCGATGAGGATCGACTCGGGGTCGACGCCGGCGCCGATGGCCTCGTCGACCTTGGCGGTCAGGAAGCGCCGCACCTCGTCGACGACGTTCCCGTAGAGGTCGGACTCCTGCAGCCGGGTCTTGGGCGGCGCCGCGGTGTGCATCACGACGAGCGCGGCGCGGTGCTTCGCCACGAGCGGCGCCAGCTCTGGAGCCCGCAGGCCCGACACGTCGTTGATGATGTGGGCGCCGGCCGCGAGCACCGCCTCGATCACCGGCGGCTTGTAGGTGTCGACAGAGATGACGACCTCGGGAAGCTCCGCCACGATGGCTTCGACCACGGGGGCGACCCGGTCGATCTCCTCGGACGGGTCCACCTCCGGCACGTTGGTGATGCCGGACTGCCCCCCGACATCGATCACCGTGGCGCCCTCGTCCACCATGGCCCTGATCTGGTCGAGGATCGCCTCGAGCGGCCGGTGGCCCGGGTCCGAGAACGAGTCCGGGTTGGCGTTCACCACGCCCATGAGCGCCGGACGGCTGAGGTCGAGGGTGCGATCGGCCAAGCGGAGCGACGGCCGGAACTGCGGGAGGGTCACCGGCTCAGGTTGGCACGGCGACACCGCCCGGTCGCGGCTCCCGTACGGTCGAGGCCATGGACATCTCGCTGTCGCACCACTTCGACTGCCCGTTCGCCGACGTGTGGGCGATGCTGCTCGACCCCGATGCGCACGTCGCCAAGTACCAGCACATGGGCCACCGCGACGTCGAGGTCGTCGCGGCCGATCCGGGCGACGACTCGCTCCGGATCACGATCGTCCGCCAGGTCGACATCGATGTGCCCGGCGTGGCCAAGAAGTTCATCAACCCGTCCAACACGGTCACCTCGAAGGACCGGTGGGAGCGCAAGGCCGACGGGTCCGGAAGCGGGCACAGCGATGTCGAGATCAAGGGAGTGCCCGTCCAGTCGACCGGGTCGGCCGCGCTGGTCGACGACGGGGAGGGTGGCTGCGACTACACGATCGACCTCGCCATCAAGGTGAAGGTCCCGATGATCGGCGAGAAGGTCGCCGGTGCCCTGCGGCCCCAGCTCGAAGCCCAGATCACCTCCGAGTTCGCCGCCAGCGAGGCATGGCTCGCCAGCCACTGATCAGTGTGGACCGGCGCTGATCTCGACGGTGCGGTGATCGACGCCCAGGCAGTCGTCCACCGTGACCAGGTGGATCGTCCCCCGCATGACGACGATCCGCACGACGGACCGATCCGTGAGGAACTGCCGCTGGAGCGTGGTGCAGTTCAGCGGCCACTGCGTGACGACATCGCCAGCCATCGGCTCATCCTGCCAGTACCAGCAGACCAGGAGACCGCCCGCCGCCAGTGCACCGAGAGGTAGCGGATCAGCGCTCGACTTCGGGGTCGATCTCGTAGGCCGCTTCCAGATCCGGGTCGTCGACCTCGGAGTCGAACCCGCCGAGGCTCTCGTCGAACGGGTGCACCGCGGTCTCCTCGGCGGTCGGCCGATCCGAGGGGTACTCGTCGCCGAACGTGTCGTCGTCGCGCTCGTCGCGGTTGGGTGCTTCGGCCATGATCTGACGGTACCCCCGAACCGAGTCCTTCAGCCGGGCGGACCAGCCGTCGCTGCGGCCTCGGCCTGGGTCGCCTCGGCGGTGGCCTCGTCGGCTTCGGCGCGGGCGACGGTCGCGGCCTCCTCGGCCTTGCGGGCCTTCTCCTCGAGCCGGTCCGCCTTGGTGCGGGCCTTGGCGGCGGCGGCGTCGAGCGCGGCCTGCTGGCGCTTGCGCTCCTTGGCCCGCTCGGCTTCGGCTCTCTTGCGCTCTGCCTCCTCGGCCTGGAGGCGCTCGACCTGCTTGGCCCGCCGCTTGGCCTCGACCTCGTCGACCGGTGCCCGCTTGGCCGAGCTCGGCGTGCCGACCCGACGGACCTTGCGCTTGGGCCGGGCGATCTCGTCCGCCGGCGGCTCGGCCAGACGGGTCTTCGCCGGCCCCGCTGCCTTCTTCGCCGTCTTGTTCGTGGTCACCTTGGACGGTCTGGCAGGCACCTCGGCGGTCGTGGCGAAGCCCATGGCGGGTGGCTCGTGGTCGGTGGCGAGGAGCCCGTCGAGCAGCTGTGTCCGGACGTCGTCGTCGCTGATGGCCGCCCGCAGGGTGGCGGCCATGCGCTCGCGGTGGTCGGTGGTCAGCGACGGCAGGTGACTGGCGGCAGCATCGATCACCGCGGCAGCGGCCTTGCGGTCGGCGTCGGTCGCGGCGCGGAGGTTGGAGGCGTCGCCTTCGAGCGTCTCGGTCGTGGCGATCTGGAGCGCTCCTCCGGCCGCGAGCGCGGCCTCGATCAGGTCGGGCTGGTCGACCGCCACCTGGTCGAGCGCCCACGACGAGATGCTCGGCTTGCGCAGCTTCACCACGGCCCGGGCCTCGTCCTTGCGGCCCGCCGCCCGCAGCTGCTTCACCAGCGCGGCACGAGCTTCCACGAACTCGCCCGGGTCGATCCGGTAGAGGTCGCGGACCTCCTCGATCCCGGTCACATCGATCGCGTCGGCCATCACCAGCCAGGTTGCCACCTCGTCGGCTGGGAGCCGGGGTGCGCGGTCAGGAGGTGCCCCAGGATTCGGGGAACCCATCGTCATCGGGCCCGTACAGGCCGCAGGTGCCGTCGTCGCGGTTGGGCTCGAGCTCCCTCAGGACCTCGCCGTCGGGGTCGCGGACCTTGCAGTCGAGCCCGAGCGTCCGGTCGTGGCGAGACGTGGCGTCGTCGTCGCACCCGTCGAGACCGGGGCTGCCCTGGTCTTGGAACACCACCGTCTCACCGTCGATCTGGACGAAGGCGAGGCCGAGCGTGCAGAACCGCGTCTCCGGCTCGGCGGTGGCGGCGTACGCGAACCACGCCCCACCGGTGATCACCAGGATCAGCGCGGCGATCCCGCTCAGCCTGCGCACCTTGCCCTGAGTCGCCGCCATGGTCCTCCCATCGGCAGACCCTTCCGTCGCCATGAGCCGCTTTGCAGGGTTCACGTGGCAGCCGGCGGAGAATTCTTGAAATGACCTGTCAGGGGCTGCTTCGTTGTCAGACCCCCTGGGGAAGATGGGGGTATGGCGACAGCAGCTGATGGCGAGGTGGCGGAGGTCTTGAGCGACTTCCGCACCGTCGCGGACCGGCTGTTGTCGGTGGGGCTCACCCCGGTGGACGTCATCGACGCGTCCGATGTGGTCCGCGGACTGGAGGCAGGGGCGCGGGTGGTGCGCGCCGCGCAGGTGGGGCTGGTCGACGAGATCGACCGCCGGGGCCTGTTCAAGGCGGACGGGCACCGGTCGGCCAAGGTGATGGTCCGCCACACGGCGAACCTGTCCGATGCGGAGGCGCTGCGGCGGGCCAAGGCGGCACGGGCGTGCCGGGACCTGCCGGCCGTGGCGGCGGCGCTCCGGTCCGGCCGGCTGGGACCGTGCCAGGTCGAGCGGATCGCCCGGACCCATGCCAACCCGCGGGTGCGGCACCTGTTGGTGGACGTCGATGCCGATCTGGCGGTGGTGGCCGCACGGCTCCCGTACCGGGACTTCGATGCCTACCTGACCGACTGGGAGCGCCTCGCGGATGAAGACGGTGCCGGCGACGAGGCCGAGCGCGACCACCAGCGGCGGGACTTCCGCATCGGCACGAACCTGAACGGGTCGGTGTTCATCGACGGCAACCTCGGGTCGCTGAACGGCGCCGAGCTGCGCGAGGTCCACGAGCACTTCATCGATGCCGAGCTCGAAGCAGACTGGGCCGAAGCCCGGGCCCGCCTCGGCGACGCCGCGGCCTACGACGACCTGATCCGCACCGACGCCCAGCGCCGCGCGGATGCGCTCATGGCCATTGTGCGCGCCGCCGCGTCCGCGCTCGCCGGCCAGCACGGCGGCTCGGTCATCGTGACCAACGTCGTCATGGACCTCGCCACCTTCGAACGCCGCCTCCGCACGGTCTGCTCCGACGAGCCCGTTACCGACCCCGACCCCCGCCTCGCCGCCCTCTTCGCCGACGTCATCGCCGACCTCGACCCCCAATCCGACGACGACGGTGAGCCCGCCCCCGGGCGCGACGCCGACGCCGACGCCAACACCGACACCGCGCCCGGCTCCGACCTCACCCCTCAGCCCGCGGCCGGAGCCGGTCGCGACGACTGGGCCGTGCCTGCACCGCAGGGATCCGCTCCGCCATCACGGACGCCGCGAGACGGGAGCGGGTTCCGGTGCTCCACGCTCGACGGGACACCCGTCGACCCAGCCGAAGCCACCGCCAACGCGCTGGTCGGCCACGTCCGGCGCATCGTCGTCGGACGAGACGGGGTTGTGGTCGACATGGGCCGCCGGTCCCGGCTCTTCACCGGACCCCGCCACCTCGCCGTCATGATCTCCCAGACCACCTGCTACTGGCCCGGCTGCCACACGCCGGTCACCCACTGCCAAGCCGACCACCTCGACGGCTTCAACAGCCGCACCCGAGGCCCCACCAACCCCGCCAACGGCGGACCCGCGTGCGGCAAGCACAACCGGCTCAAGGAACACGGCTTCACCGTCCGCCGAGACGAGCGCGGCCACTGGCACATCTACCGCCCCGACGGCACCGAGATCACCTGACC
>CAZCVS010000032.1:0-13656 GCA_964501845.1 uncultured Iamiaceae bacterium | reverse complement strand
GGTAGGCCGCGATCAGCCCGTGGCGGGCGCGGTAGGCGAGCGCCGAGGCGGAGCCCGCAGACACGCCGAGCATCGACGCGACCTCGGCGGGCTTGCGGCCTTCGACCTCGGTCAGCCACAGCACGTGGCGCCAGCGGTCCGAGAGGCCCCGGAAGGCCTCGCCCAGGAGCACATGGGCGTCGAGGCCGGCGGCGGTGCTGGGCGACGGACCGGGGTCGGGCTGCACGGACCGCTCGGAGTCTGCCGCCCAGAGGCCGACCACGTCGGCCTGGCGGCGGTGGCGGCGCTGGGCCCGCCACGCCTCTCGCCGCACGACGGTCGCGAGGTAGGCCCGCAACGTGTCGGCCGGGCCCTTGCCGTTGCGCAGCGCGGTGAGCACGCGGAGGAAGGCCACCTCGGCCACGTCCTCCGCCAGGCCCGCATCGGCCGGAGCCAGAGCCCGCCCGGCGATCCCGACCGCCAGCGTCCGATAGCGGGCGTAGAGGATGCCGAACGCCGCGGTCGACCCGTCGCGCGCTGCTTGGAGCAGGAGCGCCTCGTCGATCGGGTCATCGGCGCGTTCGCTGAAGAGGTCGGAGTGGGGTTCCGTCGAGGTCACGTGGGGTGAGGAGGTCGAGATAGGCAGAGCGGCTGCACTGCACCATCTCGTTCAAGCCCGGTGGAGGCCGGTTGATGACGCGGGTCGCGGAGAAATCTGGCTCTCCTGACTGAAAATCTTCAGCGGCGGCCTTCGGTGCGCCGGCGGGCCAGCACGACGTGGGCCTTGGCTGCACCCCAGACCAGGCCGGGCTCGTGCAGCGCGGGGTCGAGGTCGGCGAACGCCGCGGGGGCCAGGTCGTACACGTCGTCGGGGAACGCCCGCTCGGTGAACTCGTCGCGCACGACGTGGGGGACCCCGGCCGCGGCGAGGACCTCGGTCGGGAACCGCACCGCCGTCCGCAGCACCGCCAGTGGCCCGGTGACCTGGGCGTCGACGTCGAGGGCGAGCAGGCTCCGCACCTTCGGCCCCACCTCCGCAGCCGCGCGGCGGCCGGCATCGGCGGCCGGTTCGACGAGGGACCGGCCCAGGCCCGGCTGCCAGGCCTCGGCCCGGTCGACGACGCCGCGCACGACCCAGGGCCCCAGCGCCCGCTCGATGCCGCCGGCCAGCACGGCTGCGTGGGCGGCCAGCAGCTCGTCGTCCGTCGGCGAAGGGTTGTCGTTCGTCGCCACGACGGGCGAACCTAGCGGCGTGATCATCCGCGCGTTCTCGGTGTTCGAAGGCATCGTGTACCACTGCGCCCTGGTCGACGGCGCCAACCCGTGCCGCCCGACGCTCGAGGTCGACGCCGTGATCCGCGCTGGCGATGCCGACGACGGTCCTCTCCTGCTTCCGCTGGCCGACTACGCCACCTTGGCCGGCGGCGCCGACGTGGTGCGGCCCTGCATCGACCGCTTCCGCACCGCCGGCCGCATCGTCGACCACCTCGGCGTCGCCCACCTCGCCTTCCCCTTCTGGACCCCGCTCAGCATCGACGGCCCCTAAGCCGCCCGTGGGCGGCGGGGGCCAGCCGGTAGCGTGGGGTCCGTGCTGCGCCGGACCGTGCCCTTCCTCGCGTGCCTCGCGCTCGCCGTCGGGGTGGCCGTGCCCTCTGCTGCCCAGGAGCCGGGCCCGCCGGAGGTCCAGACCCGCATCGTGGGCGGTGACGTCGCTCCCCCCGGGGCCTTCGGGTGGACAGCGGCGCTCATCCGGCGCGGCCAGCCGCGCACCAGCGGCTTCGCGTGCGGCGCGGTGGTGCTGTCGCGGTCGTGGGTCCTCACGGCCGGCCACTGCCTCCTCGACCGCTACGGCACCTACCCCGACTCGACCTACGGGAACTACGTCGCGCCGAGCCACTACGACGTCTTGACCGGCACCCAGAGCCTCACCAACGGGGGTCAGCGCCTCCAAGTGGTCGCTGTGTACCCCCACCCGTCGTACAACTACGCCACCAACGACTACGACCTCGCCCTGCTGCGGGTGTCTCGGCCCACCAGCGCCCCGGAGATCGCCGTCATCGGTTCATCGCCCGCTGAGCTCGCCCTCGACGATGCCGGGGTGACCGCGACCGTGTCGGGCTGGGGCACGACCTCGTCGGGCGGCTCGATCTCCACCTCGCTGCGCGCCGTCGAGGTCCCGATCCAGACCAATGCCACCTGCGGCACCGCCTACCCACCCGGGTTCACCGACCGCGGCGAACTGCTCGAGTACCGCGCCTCGAACATGATCTGCGCCGGACCGCTGGCCGGCGGCAAGGACGCCTGCCAGGGCGACTCGGGCGGTCCGCTCGCCGTACCGGCGGGCGACGCCTCGTGGCGCCTCGTCGGCACGGTGTCGTTCGGCCTGGGGTGCGCCCGGGCCAACTACCCGGGCGTCTACCAGCGGCTCACGGCCACCTCATCGTGGATCGGCACCACGCGCCGGTTCGGTCCGTTCAACCCCGATGGCAGCGCCTACGTCAACCGCCAGTTCCTCGACTTCGCCGGTCGGTCCCCCACCGCCAGCGAGCGCAGCACCTGGGTCAACCGCCTCAAGAACAGCCCGGCCGCCGACATCATCACCAGCCTCCAGGCCGCGCCCGCTTGGGATGGCAACGCCGGCATGAACACCCGCCTGTACCGAGCCGCGTTCCTACGCACGCCCGACACGAGCGGCCTCGACTACTGGGTCCGCCAGCGCTGGGCGGGCCGCGGGCCGGTCTCGATCGCGAACCACTTCGCGGTCTCCTCGGAGTTCACGAGGAAGTACGGCTCGCTCTCGAACAACGACTTCGTCACCCGGATCTACCAGAACGTCTTCGAGCGCCCTCCGGACCCGAGCGGGCGCACCTACTGGGTCAACAAGCTCAACCGCGGCGTCGGCCGCGGCCAGGTGCTCTACGAGCTGTCCAACTCGTCGGAGTACCGCCGCAAGACCGACACGCTGGTGCGCATCATCACCACCCGCTTCGGCCTGCTCCGGGTCGTGCCCACGCCCGGGGAGATCACCACCAGCGGAGCCATGAGCCAGCGCTCGCTGATCGACACCCTGCGCACGTCGCTCCGCTACGCATCGCGCTTCACCGCGTGAGCGACGAGGCCGAGCCTCCCTCCGCGACGCGCCGCACGCTGATGACGGGCGCGGTCGCGGCCCTGGCGGGCGCCGGTGCCGGCGCGGCGGCGGCCTCGCTGCTCGACCGCAAGGACCCCGCCCCCGCCCCGGCGCCGGCCCCGGTGCCGGCGCCCATCCTCGCCAAGGGGAGCGTGGCGGGCGGCGATGGCGGGCCGTGGCACGTCGTCGAGCCCGGCGGATCGATCCAAGACACCATCGACGGCGGCGCCCGGGCCATCCAGCTCGGCAACGGCACCTACCCCGTCGGCGCGCCCATCGTCCCCACGCCGGGGTGCACCATCCGCGGCATCGGCGAGGCCACGATCCTCACCGCCGCCGCGGACCTCGATGCGGTGATCGCCATCGGCAACGGGGGGCCCGTCGGCGGCGTGACCATCGCCGACCTCGTGGTGGACGCGCAGGGCCGGGCCGCCATCGGCATCGATCTCGACATCGTGGGCACATCCGGCAACTTCCAGGGCGAGCCCGACTCGGTGTGCCGCCTCGACAACCTGTGGGTGATCGACGCGGCCCAAGACGGCATCGTCTACCGCGGCACCGACACCCAGGCCTGCATCACCAGCCGGGTGCGGGTCCGCCGTGCCATCCGCTACGGCTACCGCGTCGAGGCCCCCGACAACGTGTGGATCGCCTGCGAGGCGACGACCCACGGCACCGAAGGTGCCGGCTTCTACATCGGCGAGGCCATCGAAGGGTCCAACGGCATCGGCGCCGGCAACTGCCACTTCCACGCGTGCAAGGCCTGGTACTGCCGGGGCGTCGGCTGGCACGTCGCCACCGGTCGCAACACGTTCGTCGGCTGCGAGGCCCAGGACGTCGCGGGGCACGGCTGGCACATCACCGGACCGCGCAGCACCTTCACCAGCTGCGTCGCCGACACCGCCGCGATGGGCGACGTGGGCGGCACCGCCGGCACGGCCGACGGGTTCTACGTCGAACCGGCCAGCGAGATCTCCCTGGTCGCGTGCATGGCGTTCGACCGCTCACCGGGCCCCCTGACCGAGCAGCAGCGCTTCGGGTTCAACGTCCCGAAGGCCCTCGTCGACGACGGCCTCCTCGTCGCGCCGATCGGCTGGGGCAACACGGACGGGCTCGTCAACCAGCGCGGGTAGCCGCTGGACCGCCTCGGACTCGGTAGCGTCGGGTGCCGAGCCGGGAGGGGCTCGAAGACCGGCCACACCCGGAAAGGCCCTTGTGAGCGCGTTCGACCTCAGCGTCGTCATCTCCACCTATGCCCGCCCCGCGCAGGTCCGCGAGGCGATCGCGGCGATCGTCGCCCAAGACCACCCGGGGCCGATCGAGACCATCGTGGTGTGGGACAAGAACGAGCCCGAGTGGGACCTCGCCGTCGACGATCCGCACCGCCCGGTGCGCATCCTCTTCAACGACCGCGGCAACGGGCTGCCGGGGAGCCGGAACTGCGGCGCGGCTGCGGCCTCGGCCCCGTTCATCGGGTTCTGCGACGACGACGACCTGTGGCTCCCCGCCAAGGCCCGCCACCAGCTCGCCCTGCTCGAGGCGACCGGGGCCGACACCTCGATCACCAACCTGGAGGTGCAGATCGAAGGCCAGCTCGTGCCCAAGGGCGAGGGCGGCACCGTCCTGCGCTACACGGACCTGCTCCGCGCCCGCCGACCCGAGGCGTGCATGTGCACCGCCGTGGTCCGCAAGGACGCGTTCTGGGACGTCATCGGGCCCATGGACGAGCACATCCCCGGCGGCTACGCCGAGGACTACGACTGGATGCTGCGCGCCGCCCGCCACCAGCCGATCGTCGTGCACCCCGAGCCGCTGCTGCGCGTGGGCTGGGACGTGCAGTCCCACTTCCGGGACCAGTGGCCGGCATGGGAGGCCGCCCTCTCCCAGGTGATCGACCGCAACCCCGAGTTCGCCGGCGAGCCACGGGGCCGAGCCCGCGTCGAGGGCCAGATCGCCGTCGCCGTCGCCGCTCAGGGCCGGCGACGCGAGGCGCTCGAGCACATCCGCACCACCCTCGGGTGGTCGTGGCGGGAGCCGAGGGCCTACCTCGCCGCGCTCATCGCGGCAGGCGTTCCGGCCGACCGACTGGGCGCCGCGCTCAACAAGCGGGGCAAGGGCCTGTGACCACGTACGTGCAGCCGGCCTCCTCGATGGACGCGCTGACCGAGCTCCTCGACCTGCGACCGGGCGGCGGAAGCGACCGGACCCGCCTGGGAGTGGTGGCCGGCCGGTCCGGCCCCCGGTTCCTGGTCCCGCTCGACTTCCCCGACGCGTCGCCGCAGGCCTGCCTCGCCTACCTCGGCCTGCGGAACCGCACGACGCAGGTGACCCGCGGCGCGGTGGGCCTGGCCCTCAAGACCGGGCTCGACCGTCTCGTCGTCCGCGACGAGCTCACCGCCGACGCCGGCCCGGGCTCCCTGATCGCCCTGCTCACCGACCTGCTGTCCGATCCGGACGAGGAGCCCGGTCTCGCCGTCGCGGTCGGCCTCAACCGCATCGACGAGGTGTGGAAGCCGACCCTCCAGGTGTTCCGGCCCGACGGCACGCCAGCCGCGTTCGTGAAGATCGGCCTCGGCCCGGTCGGCGACCGCCTCGTCGCCACCGAGGCCGCGACCCTGACGGCCTGGGGCGAGCACCCCGACCCCCGGCTGGTCGTGCCAGACCTCATCGCCGACGCCGCGTGGAACGGCCTGCGCCTGGCCGTCGTGGCGCCGCTCCCCGAGGACTGCCGCCGGCTCCCCCCGGGCGCGCCCTCGGCGTGGCCGGTGCGCGACCTCGACGGCCCCGAGCACGCCGGGCCGCTCGGCTCGGCGTCGTGGTGGATCGAGCGCCGCACGGCGTGTGCGGACCAGCCCGCCGTCGACGAGCTCCTCGACGCGATCGAGCAGCGCCACGGCAGACCGGACCGGTCCTGGGCCCGCTGGCACGGCGACTGGGTGCCGTGGAACCTGGCCCGCTGCCACCGGGGGTTGGTGGCCTGGGACTGGGAGTACTCCGAGCCCGGCGCACCCGTCGGCCTCGACGAGGTCCACGGCACCTACCAGCAGGCCCACGTGGCCGGTGGCCGTCCGATCGCCGAGTCGCTCGCCATCGCGCACCGCGAACACGGCTGGCTCGCCGACGCCCACATCGCCATGTTGATCACCCGCAGCGCAGAGCTCGAGCGCCTCCTGGGCGCCCCACCGGCTGACCAGGCCGAACTGCTCGCCGCCGCCCGTGACGCGGTCGGCGCGCCGTGACCGAGGCGACCCGAACGCCGGCCGCGCCCGACAGCGTCGGGGCCGTCGCCCGAGGCGGCGCGCTCAACCTGACCGGGTCGATCATCTACGGCGCCGCCAACTTCGCCCTCCTGGTCGTCCTCAACCGGGTGCTCGGCACCTCCGACGCCGGCATCGTGCTGGTGGCCATCGCCATCTTCAACATCATCGAGACGGTCGCCGAGCTCGGCTGCGGCACCGGGCTGGTCCGCATGCTCAGCCGCGACCGGGCGATGGACCGCCAGGACCTGCTGCGAGCCACCGTGATCGTCGCGATCGTCCCCGTGGCGGTCGCATCGGTCATCGGCGCGGCGACCCTGTGGGCCCTCGCCGAACCGCTCGCCCGGTTGCTGGCCGACGACGGCCAGACCCAGCTGGTGGCCGACGTGCTGCGAGCGATGGCGCTGTTCCTGCCGTTCGCCACGCTCCACTCGGTGCTGGTCTCAGGCACCCGCGGGTTCAACACGATGATTCCGCAGACGGTGATCGAGCGGGTGGGTCGGGCGACCGCGCTGCCGATGGTCGTGGCCATCGCTGTCGGCCTCGGCATGGGACCGATCGGTGTCGGTGCCTGCTGGGCGGCCACCACCGTCGTCGCGCTCGTCTTCTCCTCGCGAGCCATGGCGAAGCGGGTGAAGCGGGCGACCGCCAACAAGGACCTCGTCCCGGCGCCGGTCACCCGGGCCATCGCCCGGGACTTCTGGGCCTTCACCGCCCCGCGCGCCGTCGGCCAGTCGGCCGAGGTGGCGGTGAACTGGGTCGACACCGTGCTGGTGGGCGTGCTGGTGTCCACCACCGCGGCTGGCATCTACGCCTCGGGCACCCGCTACATCCTCCCCGGCGTCTACGCCGCCACCGCGCTCATGCAGGTCACCGGGCCTCGCATCAGCGGTCTGCTCTCCCGCGGCAACAAGGCCGAAGCGTCGCAGCTCATCAAGGTGGTGGCCGGCTGGCAGTCCGCGGTGATGTGGCCGCTGTACCTGATCACCGCGCTGTTCCCCTCGCCGCTGCTGCGCGTGTTCGGTCCCGAGGTGGTCGAGGCCAAGGGCGCCCTCGTGGCCATCTCCATCGCCATGCTCGTCACCGCGCCGGCGGGACCCGTCGCCTCGGTGATCTTGATGGCCGGTCGCAGCCGCCAGGCCATGTTCAACACCCTGGTCCTGGTGGTGATCAACATCGGCGGGAACCTGCTGTTCGTGCCCCGCCACGGGATCACCGCCGCCGGCATGATCTGGGGCGTCACCATCCTGGTCGCCGCCCTGCTCCCGGGGTGGCAGGCCGCACACTCGCTCGGGGTGGCGACGCTCGGCCGACCGGCGATCCTGGCCGTCGCGGTGTCGGCAGGAACCGTCGGCGTGATCGGCCTCGGCGCCCGGCTGTGGCTGGGCGATGATACGGCCGGCCTGCTGGTCACCAGTAGTCTCGGGGTGCTCGCGTACCTGATCGGCATCACCCTGGTGCGCTCCGAACTCCACCTGGATGCCTTGTGGAACGGCATCCGCCGCCGATCCTGAAGTGCACCCCTAGCTGAGGAACGAATGAGCGAACTGGAAACCGGGTTCAGGATCGGCGACGTGGTCGCGATGATCGTGCGCCGTTGGCCGGTGGTGGTGGGCTCGGCCGTGGTCGGCCTGATCGCGGGCTACCTCGTGTACGCCGCCGCGCCCACCACCTACAGCGCCACCACCCGGGTCCGCGTCGAGCCGTTCGGCGACGCGTTCTCCTCCGACGGCCGGGTCCCCGAAGTGGACATCGCCACCGAGAAGGACCTGGTCAAGTCCGATGCCGTCGCCGATGCCATCCGGGAGAAGGTCGGCCTCACCGGCGAGAACCGCGCCATCCTCAGCCGGATCGTCGTGGTGACCGACCCCGAGGCCAAGTCCGACGTCATGGCCATCACGTTCGAGGGCGAGACCGCCAAGGAGACCCAAGCCGGCGCCAATGCGGCCGCCGAGGGCTACCTCAACGCCCGCAAGGCCACCGCCAAGGCCACGGCCGACGGAGCCAAAGCCCGGCTCGACGAGGAGATCAAGACCGCCAGCGCCGCCCTCGAGGAGGCCACCGCGGCGGTCAACGCCACCCAGCCCGGCACGGTCGAGCGCACGCAGGCCCAGACCCGCGCCCAAGCCGCCGCCAGCGCGCTGACGCAGCTGCAGAGCCAGCAGACCAAGGTCAACCAGTTCGACCCCGATGCGGTCGGCACCATCACCCGCAAGGCCAGCCTGCCCGCCCCCGTGACCTCGAAGATGGCGCTCGGAAAGGCGGTCGGCGTGTTCGGGCTGTTCGTCCTCGGCGGCCTGGCCGCGGCGTGGCTCCTCGACCGCCGCGACGGCCTCGGTGGCGGCCGACGGCGCATCGAGGCCGTCGTGCCCGACGCCAACATCCGGGTGATGCCCGGCGCCGACGGCGGCCAGGCCACGCCGGCGGAGGTCGACACCGCCATCGACCGCCTCGCCGTCGAGCTCGTCGCGGGCGGCACGTCTGCCAACCCGTCGTCCGTGCTGATCATCGGCGCCGGCATGGAGCCGCCCGTCGCGCTCGCGGAGGAGCTGGCGTCGAGCCTGGCCTTCGCCGGCATCCCCGCCCTGTTCGTTTTGGCAGGAAGCTCCGACCGGCAGCTGCGCCACGCCCACACCGTTGCCTCGTTCGCCGATCTGGTCACCTCCGGTGGGAGCCTGGCCGGGCCCGTCGGGCTGCCCGCCCAGGCCGGCGAGCCCGCGCTCACCAGCGGTCCGCTCGTGACCTGGCTGCGCCCCAAGGGCTCGCCGGAGGCCGCGGGCCTGCTCCGTCGGGCCGTCGTGGACTCCCTCGTCACCCGGGCCGGGCGCGAGCGCTTCGAGGCGGTGGTGTTCGTCGCCCCGTCGCCCAGCCGCACCGCGGCGGGCAGCGCCCTCGGCCAGTGGGTCGGCCGCACGGCGCTGATCGTCGCCAACGACGAGCGCTCCCAGGCCGAGGCGGCCGCCACCTCGCTGGCCGAGGCGGAGGTGCGCGTCACCGAGGTCGTCTGGACGTGACCGTCGTGGGGGACGCGGTCGACGCCGACCCGGTTCCCCGCCCACCCGCGGCGCGGAACCTGCGGCCGACGAAGGCCACCTGGCCGCTGTGGGCGATGACCGCCGGGATGCCGGTGGCCTACTTCCTCGGCATCCAGGGCTTCGTGTGGTGCCTGCCCGCGCTGGTGCTCGGCGTGCGCATCTTGAGCAACGGCAACGTCCGGTTCCCGAAGACGAGCATCCCTCTCGTGGTGTTCCTGGGCTGGATCCTGCTGTCGTTGGCCATGATCGGCACCGCCAGCGGCTACCTGTTGTTCCTCTACCGCTGGCTGCTCTTCGCCGGTGCCCTCACCTCACTGGTGTGGCTCGTCAACGTGTCGGAGGAGCGGGTGCGGTCGATGCAGATCTACGACTGGCTCGCCGCGCTGTGGATCTGCCTCATCGGCTTCGGCTACCTCGGCGTGCTGCTTCCCGAGTTCGTGCTGAAGTCGCCGTTCCAGATCGCGCTCGGACCCGTGGGCGACATCGGCTTCGTCGACGAGCTCACCCGGTGGCGCTTCGCCGAGACCCAGCGCTTCCTCGGCTACCCCCTCGCGCGACCGGCGGCGCCGTTCAACGCCACCAACGGCTGGGGGGCGGCCGTCGGCATCTTGACGCCGTTCTTCCTGCGGTCCTGGATCATCCAGCCCGACCTCCGGCGGCGCCGGATCGGCTACCTGCTCGGCCTGGCCGGCGTGTACCCGATCCTCGTGTCGGTGAACCGGGGCCTGTGGATCAGCCTCGCCGTGGGGCTGGTCTACTTCACCGCCCGGAAGGCGCTGCGGGGCAAGTTCGGTGCCTTCGCCGTGCTGATCGGTGCGATGGCCGCGGTCGCCATCTTGTTGGTGGCCACGCCCGCGGGCACGTTGGTCGGCGACAAGCTCGACCGGTCCGACAAGTCCAACGACTCCCGGTCCAGCCTCTACCGCGAGGCCTTCGAGGGGGCCGCCGACTCCCCGCTCATCGGCAACGGCGCGCCCCAGCGGCCGGTCGACGCCCGCCCCGACATGCCGCCCATCGGCACGCACGGGATGCTCTGGTACCTGATGTTCGTGCACGGCTTCGTCGGCATGGCCCTGTTCCTCTCCTGGCTCGGCGCCGAGGTGTGGCGCTCCGGACGCGTGAGAACCGCCGATGGATGGTGGACGCACCTCGCGCTGGTCATCGGACTGGTCCAGGTGCCGTTCTACGGCCTGCTCCCCCAGGTCGTGCTGTTCGGCATCGCGGCCGGGCTGTCGCATCGGGAGGACCCCGCATGAGCACGTCGGCGCCTGCTGGCCCCACCGGTGGTCGCGCCGCGAGCGGTCGCGCCGCGGGGGGACGGACCATCGACACCGCCAGCGCGTCGACGCTGATGAAGCTGCGCCGCAGTCCGGTGGGGCGCACCACGACCGACGCCGTCAAGCGCGCCTTGCGGTCCTACGGCGTCGCCACTGCATCCCAGCGCCGCCCACCGGAGCTCATCGTGGTGGGCGCCAAGCGGGGCGGCACCACGTCGCTGTGGAGGTACCTGGACTCGCACCCCGGCATCCTCCCGACGTTTCCACGAGCCGAGCGGATCAAGGGCACCTACTTCTTCGACGAGGAGTGGAGCCGCGGCGAGCACTGGTACCGGTCGCACTTCCCCACCGACCGCCGCCGCGCCCGGGCCGCTCGCCGCCTCGGCTACGACCCGATCGCGTTCGAGGCCAGCCCCTACTACCTGTTCCACCCCCACGCCCCGGCGCGAGCGCACCAGGTGGCCCCTGACGCGCTGATCGTCGCGCTGCTGCGGGACCCGGTGGAGCGGGCGTTCTCGCACTACAAGGAGCGCCGCAACCACACCGAGGACCTGGCCTTCGCCGACGCGCTGGCCGCCGAAGAGGAGCGCACCGCCGGCGAGGAGGCGCGCCTGCTCGCCGACCCCTCGGCCGTGTCCTTCGCCCACCGCCACCAGACCTACGTGGCCCAGAGCCGCTACGCCCCCATGCTCGAGCGCTGGTTCGGGGCCTACGGGCGCGAGCGGGTCGTGGTCGCCGCGGCCGAGGACTTCTACGCCGATCCCCAGGCGCTCTGCGACCAGATCACGGCGGCGGTGGGTCTGCCCCGCCACGACATCGGCACGCCGGAGCCTTTCAACAGCGAGCCAAGTGCCGACATGGAACCCAAGGTCCGGGCTCAGCTCCGGGCCGAGTTGAACGAGGACATCGAAGCGGTCGAGGCGATGCTCGGCCGGCCGATGCCGTGGGGTGGTTGACCGCCGCTCCGACGGCTCCGCCACGAAGCGTGATATTCAAGATCCACTTGTCACGCTCCGTGAAAGCACCGTACACTGCCACGAAGCGTGATATTCGGTCTCGTCCTGGCACGCTCGGTGTCTAGACGGGAACGGGGAGGAAGCAACCAGCCATGCCCATCCGCAACCACAGCAAGCGAGCACGGTTCGGGGCCGCAGCGGTCGCGCTGCTCGTCGCCATCCCCGTGTTCAACCTGGTCACGGGCGGGTCCGCGCAGGCCGCGGACGCCGTACCCGGCGACGGCACCACCGCCGCCACCGCCGGCGCATCGTGCTGGGGCATCAAGCAGCAGGTCCCGGCCAGTCCCAGCGGCCTCTACTGGCTGAACACGGCCGCCCTCGAGCGCCCGCAGCAGTTCCACTGCGACATGACCACCGAAGGCGGCGGCTGGGTCCTCCTCGGACGGGGCCGCCAAGGCTGGACGTTCAACCCGTTCGGCCAGGGGAGCCCGTCCACCGTCCGCAACACCGTCGACGGAACCGGCGCCTTCACGCCCGCCGCCCTCGATAGCGCCACCATCACCGCGCTGTTGAACGGCCAAGGCGTCAACACGCTCACCGACGGCATCCGCCTCGAGCGCGCCACCAACACCTCCGGCAGCACCCGACAGAGCTACAAGATCTTCCCGAAGGCCCAGACCTGGACGTGGAGCTTCGGCGCCGGCCAGCTCCTCAACAAGGTCGTCATCGACGGCACCACCTACAACGGCTCCAACACCTACGACACGAGCACCTCGGTGGCCGGCCAGACCACCAACCAGCTCTCCGGCGTCCAGGGCGTCCGCCGCCTCTTCACCTACCAGTGGACCAGCCACGGCAACAAGGCCGGGTTCTCGTTCGGCAGCGGCGTCAACGGCGGGTCGAACAGCGCCAGCAACTTCCTTTGGACCAACGGCAGCGAGGGCAGCCCGATCCCGTTCACCCGGGTGTGGATCCGCCCCCAGATCGCCAACAGCGCCGCCGGCTTCAGCCCGATCCCGGCGGAGGGCTACGCCGCCGCCTCGAAGCCGGGCACGCTCAAGAACAAGTCCGAGACGGCCAACTGGGGCGTCGTGGGCTTGAACCA
The DNA here is from genome assembly GCA_964501845.1 of uncultured Iamiaceae bacterium. Taxonomy (GTDB): domain Bacteria; phylum Actinomycetota; class Acidimicrobiia; order Acidimicrobiales; family Iamiaceae; genus Aquihabitans. The sequence continues at coordinate 917 of CAZCVS010000032.1, read as the reverse complement.
CACCAACGAGCCCTCCATCGAGCCGTACTACACCAACGTGCTCGCCATGAAGGTCTTCGGCAACCGCACGTTCGTCGGCGGCCGCTTCACCGGCGTCCAGCAGGGCCCGACCGGCGGCACCGTCGCCCAGCCGTCGCTCGCCGCCTTCAGCATCGACGGCAACTTCATCGACACCTTCCGACCCAAGGTCAACGGCCGGGTCTGGGACATGGCCATGACCGCCGACAACAAGCTGATCATCGCCGGCGACTTCACCGATGTGAACGGCGCACCGAACACCCAGGGCATGGCCGCCCTGGACCCGAACACCGGCCAGGTCATCACCACCTGGAAGGCCAAGGCGTACCGCGCCGACGGCGCCCGGTCGTTCGTCCGAGCGCTCGACGTGCACAACGGCGTCGTCTACGCGGCCGGCACCTTCAACCGAGTCGACGGCGGGACCTGGAACCCGATCACCGTCACCAACGCCGTGGCGGTCAGCGCCAGCAACGGCAACCCCACGACCTGGCGGCCCCGTGCCAACGGGTCGGTCGTGCGCCTCCGGGCCACCAAGGACGGCAGCCGCGTCCTGCTCGCCGGCTACTTCACCAACATCAACGGCGACACCAACCACGGCTACTTCGGCATCACCGATGCGGCCACGGGCAACCCCTCCCCCGGCATCGGCGCCTGGCAGGCCTCCACGGGCTCGGGTACCAAGAAGTACCAGCAGGCCGTGGACGACCTCGGCGACGGCCGCATCGTCGTCGGCGGCTCGGAGCACAACTTCCAGCTCTGGAACGCCAACCGCACCCAGCTGCTCGACGCCGCCATCACCAAGCAGGGCGGCGACACCCAGGCCATCGAGACGTTCGACGGAAACATCTACATGGGCTGCCACTGCGGCAACTGGGTCTACGAGGGCACCAACAACTGGA
>CAZCVS010000031.1:0-13762 GCA_964501845.1 uncultured Iamiaceae bacterium | reverse complement strand
TCATCGACGCACGCGAGCGGGAGTCCACCCGCGACACGCTGCTCGAGCTGGTCCAGCACGCTTTGGTCCGGGCTACCGCCTGAGGCTCCAGCGCGCGGTCCGACCCGGCTGACCTGGGAGAAGGCAGCCGGCGGTGTGGCAGGATGAAAACCCGCCGGAAGCCCCCACCCGGCAGCCCGAGGACCTCCGATGCAACCGTTCCCCCTCTCCATCACCTCCGAGGTCGTCGACGGCGCGACCCATCTGCGGCTGGTCGGGGAGATCGACCTGTCCTCCGCGCACCTGATGGTCGACAGCATCGACGAGGCGGTCGATGCCGGTGCGGTCACGGTGGTGCTCGACTTCGCGGGCGTCACGTTCGTGAACTCCACCGGGTTGGGTGCGATGGTGGCGGCTACCAAGCGGCTCCGGGCTGAGGGGGGAGACCTGGTCCTGCGTCAGTTCCGGGGCATCCCGGCGAGCGCGCTGGCCACCACCGGTCTCGACCGCTTCTTCACGATCGAATCCTGACCGCCTGGTCCGAGACCATCCAGCCGCCGACGAGCGCGGCCACGACCGCGAGGGTCACCGGTGTGAGCCCGAGGGTGGACCCGAGGACCTGGCCCAGACCGAGGACCCAAGCCCCGAGCACGAGCGGGAGCGAGCGCGGCGCCCGGGTGAGCACCACCAGTCCCGTGAGCACGATGAGGCCGGCGTCGTAGTAGAGCGCGTGGGGCGCCAGCAGCACCGCGGCGGGCACGGCCACCGCCACCGCCCCGGACAGGTCGTGGCCGGCGCGGCGGTGCCAGAGGAGGGCGACGGCGGTGACGAGCGCCAGATCGACCAGGACGGCGAGGCCCCGGGCGGCGGTGGCGCCGTCGGTGAGCGCGTCGGCGATGCCGAGGATGGACACGGCGTTGGCGGCGTTGCTGGCGCGGTCGATCTCCCCGAACGCGTCGAGCCCGTCGAGCCAGGTGCCGACCCAGCCCGCACCCAAGATGGCGGCCCCGGCGACCCAGGTGGCGGCACCGACGAGCGCGGCGGCGCCGATGGCCCGCCAGCGCCCGGCCGCAGCCACGAACACGAGCAGCGGGATGGCGAGCTGGGGCTTGAACAGGAGCAGGCCGAGGGCGACGCCGGCCGCGGCCTCCCGGTCGTCGTGGAGCAGGCGCCACGCCGCCGCGATGAGCAGGAGCGACACCCCGGTGTTCTGGCCGAGCCCGACCCCGACGAAGAGGGGCACGAACGTGAGCGACAGTGCCAGGCACGGCCACCAGGCGGTGCGCAGGACCCCCACGACGGGGCGCAGCACGGCGAGCGCGCCGACCGTGGCCCCGACCATGAGCGCCGTGGTGACGACCCAGCTCACGCGGAAGGGGATCGCGGCGAGCGGGGCGTAGAGCACCGCGACATGAGGTGGGTAGCCGAAGTACAAGAACCCGCCGTCATCGCCGGCGTAGGGCGCTTGGGCCGCTCGCTGGGCCTCCGGCTCGTAGAGGACGTCGAGGTGGCCGTCGAGGACCATCTTCCCGGTGCCGTAGAACTCGACGTGGTCACCGCCGAGGCGGCCCGCGGCCGTGGTGCTCCCGGACCCGGACAGTGCGGTGACCAGCAGGGCTACGCCGAGCGCGGCCAGCACCGCCACCGACGCCCGCTTCGCCCGGGGGTCGTTCAAGAGGTCGGCTGTGGTCGCCATGGCCGCCACCCTGGCACGATCCCTACCCCCAGCGGGGGGATCGGCGTCTCAGGCGAGGTCGACGTCGACGTCGACGTCGACGTCGGTGTCGGTCGGCCGGTACTCTCGCAGCCGGGGCAGCGCCGGCGCGCCCACCAGGGGAGCGTCCTCGAACACGCTCCGCTCGGCGGCCGGGGTGCTCGGCGCTACGAACTCGAGCGGGCCGACGGCGACGGTGGTGTCGACCACCGGGGCGGGCGGCGGCACCATCCAGTCGGGCTGTTCGGCGACGGGTACCGGTGCGACCACGGCGGGCACCTCGCCCGACGTGATGTTGAACGGGTCGATCTCGTGGCGCCGCAAGATGGCCTCGAACTCCTCGCCGGGCACGGGGCGGGACATGACGTAGCCCTGGGCCAGCTTGCAGCCGAGGCGCCGCAGCCACCGGAGCTGCTCAGGGCGCTCGACGCCCTCCGCCACCGTCACCATGCCGAGGGCCTGGGCCATGCCGACGACGTGTTCGACGATGGCGCGGTCCTCGGGGCTGGAGTCGACACCGTCGATGAAGCTCTTGTCGATCTTCAACATGTCGAGGCTGAAGCGCCGGACGTAGGAGAGCGAGGAGTAGCCGGTCCCGAAGTCGTCGAGGGCGAGCTTCACCCCGAGCGCCTTGGCCTGGCGCAGGACCGCCCAAGCCGAGGTCACGTCGTGCATGAGGGCGCCCTCGGTGATCTCGAGGTGGATCTGACCGGCAGCGACGCCGGCGCTCTGGAGCGCGCCGGCGACCTTGTCGCCGAAGTCCAGCTGAGCCAGCTGGCGGGCGGAGACGTTGATGGTGATGGTCGGCGGCTTCTGGCCGTCGCAGATGGCCGCGACGCGGGCGGCCTCACGGCACGCCTCCTGGAGCACCCAGGTGCCCACCGGGACGATGAGGCCGGTCTCCTCGAGGATCGGGATGAACTCGGCGGGCGACATCGTGCCCCGGTCGGGCGAGATCCAGCGGAGCAGGGCTTCGGCGCCGACGATGCGGCCCGTCGCCATCTCCACCACCGGTTGGTAGTGGAGGTGGAACTCGCCGGCCTCGAGGGCGTCGCGGATCTGCTCCTCCGCCGTGGCCGGCGTGAGGGTGCCGGTCATCGACCGGTCGAACACGGTCACGTGGCCCGAGCCCTGGGCCTTGGCCTGGTACATCGCCACATCCGCGTCGCGCAGCACGTCTTCGGGCTTGACCCCGCGGTGCTCGGCGAGGGCGACCCCGACGCTGGCGGAGATCCGCATGCTGTCGTCGCCGATGGTGAAGGGCTGCTCGATGATCTCGATCACCCGGTTGGCCACCTTCTCGGCCGCGGCGGCGCTGTTCACGTCGGGACACAGCACGACGAACTCGTCGCCGCCGAAGCGGATGACTCGGTCCTCGGGGCGCAGCATGGTCCGCAGCCGGTCGGCCACGGCCCGCATCAGGCGGTCCCCGACCTCGTGGCCGTGCGTGTCGTTGACGTGCTTGAACTTGTCGAGGTCCACGAACAGCACCGCGGCCTGGCTGTTGTGGCGCTGAGAGGTCTGGATGTCGGCGGCCAGCCAGTCGGCGAGCAGCATCCGGTTGGGGAGGCCGGTGAGCGCGTCGTGGAGCGACAGCCGGACCAGCTCGCGGCGCACGCTGATGGCGTCTTTGTAGCGGCGCCGGGCGAAGATCGTCGTGGCGAGGGGGATCAGGATCAACAGCGCGAAGACGCCGTTGAGGTTGAAGTCCGTCGACCGGCTCGTCCAGTCGATGACCCGGTCGAAGACGCGCGTGGACATGGCGATCGCGGCCAGCACCGCGCAGGTGCCGGCCAGCAGGGCGAGCTCGGTGGCCGCACGGCGTTCGGGGGCTCCGGCCGGTCCTGACTTGGTGCTGGATCGTCGCTTGATGGTCCGTACCCCCGGAAACACGACCTGCCGGTCCCTACTCGTGCGGTCCTATCGGCCGCAGGGCGCGGAGCTTGAGGCCTCCGCTCCACGAACCGATTGCGGTCAGATGACGGGGTCGGAGGTGTCGCTGGCCCACCACCGGCGCAGCCAGCACCGGTCCACCACGGCGTCGAGCAGCAGGAGGAGCACGGCGATCCACGCCGGCTCCTGCACGCCCTCGAAGTAGGTGGGCCACTCGAAGCCGGGCGGCAGCTCCCGGAAGAGCTGGGTGCCGGTCAGCCAGCCGATGGTTCCGAGGAGGAGGAGCGGGCCGCCCAGGGTCAGGAGCGGACGCGACCGGGGCAGCCGCAGGGTGATCGCCGCGGCGGCGCCGACGACGAGGGCGCCGATCGGGCCGGTGAACGCGAAGCCGAAGGCCAGGGCCGCCAGCGTGGTGGCGATCCAGGCGAAGAGCGAGGGGCGGGGGCCGCGGTAGCGGCGCACCCGGTCCCACGAGAGGGGAAGGGGCATGCTCGGTCGCTGGTCGAGCGGCACCCAGGGAGCGGCGTCGTCGGCGGCCGCCGGGCGGCGCCGGCGCGGCCATGCGATGAGGCCGATGGCGAGCACCACGAAGGCGAGCGACACGGCGATCATCGACCAGACGACCTTCTGGGGCGTCCACTCGGCGTGGATGGCGATGTCGGAACCGGCGGGGACCTTCCAGCCGTTGGCGTAGCCGTTGACGAGCGTCGGCGGGCCGAGATCGGTACCGTCCGCCGACGCGTGCCAGCCGGCGTTGTAGCTCTGGCCGAGGATCAGCCAGAAGTCCTCGTCGGCATGGGGCACGACGGCATCGACCGTGGTGCGGCCTTCGGAGGTGACCTCCATGTCGGGCCGGGGCTCCTGCTCGTCGGGATCCACGAGCGGGCCACCCGTATCGTCCGCCTCGCCGCCGGCCGCGGAGCGCAGCACGAGGCGGTCGAGGTTGAGCCCGGTGGCGCGGCCGTCGGCGGTCCGCAGCATGGTGGCGCCCTGGGGGAGGTCGACGGGCGCACCGTCGCAGGCGACCAGGTCGATCGGCTTGCCAGCGAGGAGGTCGTCGGTGGTGCCCTCGAGGGAGACGGGAACCGGCTCGCCGTCGACGGTGACGAGGTCGTCGCGGCAGCGGTCATCCACGCGAGTGGGCGTCGGCGGGGCTTCGAGGCCGTCGATCCCGAGCTCCACGATGCCAAGGGGCATGGCGAGCGGGTGGCCGCTGAACCAGTCGAGGGTCTTGACCTCGCGCACCGCGTCGTCGGATTCTTCGACCGCGAGCGTGATGGTGGAACCGGTGACGGGGCGGTCCAGCTCGATGGCGAAGGTGTGGCGGCCGTTCGGTTCGGCCTGGTCGTCGATGTCGGGCAGCACGATGCGCTGGGCGACCTCGCCGCCGACATCGAGGCGCAGGACCCGGGGCACCGAGTGCCGGCCGTCGTTGATCACAGCCAGGTCCATCGAGGAGAACGTGATGGGCTCGGCGATCTCGTAGGTGAGGTGCTCGCCCTGCTGGGCGTGGAACCCCGGCGAGTACCAGGTGTCGGGGTCGCCGTCGATGGCGCTCATGGCCCGGTTCTCCAGGCCGCCGGGCAGCCGTCGGCCCGATGTCGCTGTGACGCCGCCGTGGTCGGCATCGGGCAGCCCGAGGGCCTCGTCGATCACCGGATCGGCGGCCGCGTTGGAGAGGCGGACCTGGCCGGCCAGATGGAAGCGACGGGCGTCGGGGAGCTCGAAGGCCCGGGCCATGACCCGTTCGGGGTCCGAGCGCACCGCCACGGTGCCGGCGACGCGCTGGCGGGTGAGGACGATGGCGAGCTCGTTCGCCAGCGACGCCGTACCGGCCGTGTCGAGCAGGTCCGTCGGCAGGCGGATGAGGTCGTCGGCGACGGGCCGGTCGCCCGACTTGTCGACCACGCCGACCTCGGCGAAACCGACCGGACTGATCCCGTCGTAGCGGCGGAGCCGACCCGGATCGGTCTCGGTGACCTCGATGTCGATGGTGGAGAACGCTTGCTCGTCGAAGTCGACGCGCTGGCCCTCGCTGTCGGGATCGGTGGTCCGCGACGCCTCCCCGAGCTCCACGGTGAAGGGCTCACCTTCGTCGAGGCTGATCTGCACCTCGGTGATGAAGCGGTTGCGGACGCCACCGATGGACTGGAGCAGGGTGAGGTGGTCGGTGGTGACCGGGTCCCGGTAGATGAGGCGGATCTTCTCACCCGTGGCCGAGCTGAACCCGCCGATGCGCCATGCCGTGGCCCGGTCGCCGTCGACCGCGTTCGTCGGGTCGTCCTCCGGGGTGAGCGACACCGAGTTGCCGTAGCCGGTGGCTTCGGCCCACACGCCGCCGTGGACCTCGTTGACCGTGAAGGCGTCGTCGCCGGCGTCGGGGAAGACCTCGAGGCGCTGGTCCTTGGGGTCGTCTTCGAGCTGCTTCTGTCCGGGGCGCTCGGTGACACCGGTGTTGTCGCGCACCGTCCCCCACCGCCGGGCCTCGCGGCGGTTGGTGTCGGTGAGCACCAGCACCGCGTCGTGGTCGAGCTGGGCGCGCAGCGCGTCGGGGTCGGCGGCGAACGTCCCGGAGTAGAAGAGCAGCTCGTGTCCGGTGACCAGGCCCGCCGCCGCCAGGTCCACGAGGCCCTCACCGTCGCCCGCCATGATGACCGGCTGGTCGGTGGAGGCGGTGCGGACGATCTTCTCCGCGTCCTCGACGGGCACGATCGCGACCTGGGGCGGGTCTTCGGCGTCGGGTGGGGTGAGCAGCTCCTGCTCGTCGAGCAGCGGCAGCGCGGGCCGGGCCGTGTTGCGCTCGGTGCCGCCGAAGCCGAGGGGCTCGCCCAGCCCCGGCGCGCTCATGAGCGCGGCCCACAGCCGGCGGGGCCGAGGGGTGTTGTACCGCTCGTAGGTCAGGTCGGAGCGCACCGAGATGTCGCCGACGCCCATGAACCGGGCGATGGGCGCGATGGCGTCAGGCTCGCCGACCTGCTCCTGGAGGCGGCGGTCCACCGCGTTCAGCACGTTGGCCGACGGCGGGGAGCCGTACGGGATCAGCTCGCGGGCGACGTAGGGCCGGTCCATGAGCCCGGGGGTGATGGGATCGACCGTCGTGCCCCAGCGGTACGAAGCGAAGTCCTCGCCGGGAAGCTCGAGGACCCGGGTCCCGTCGTTGCGGGCGTCGAGCGCGGCGGCCGCCTCCACCCAGTAGGCCGGGAGGTCCTCGGCGCGGTCGAGGTTGCTGTCGACCATCTGGCCCAGCCACAGCGGAGGGAGGCCCAGCACGGCGAGGACCATGACCGCCGCGGTGGCGGGGCGGGCCCAGCGCTGGTGGTTGCGGGTAGCGGCCGACACCAAGGCGCCCACGAAGACCGACAGGGACAGCACCACGAGGGGAGCAGCGCGCGGCAGACTCCGCATCGACAGGCCGACGTCAGACTGCAGGAACGCCTTCACGACGGAGCCGGCTGGCGATGGGTCGTCCCACGGGTGGGCGCCCACGGCGAGGAAGAGACCGACCGTCAAGAGCAGCAGGAAGAAGGCACGCTCGCGGAACCGGGTGACCGAGGCGCCGATCACCCCGAGGACCGGCAGGACGTACGTGAGCACCAAGAGGTCGATGCGCTGCGTGTACGAGCGCGAGGCGGCGATCCATGGGCCGAACCGGTCCTCGCCGTAGAAGAACCAGTACCCCAGGCCCCGGAGGACCTCCAGCGACAGCGAGGCCGTGGCCACCGTCTCGGCCGTCTCGGTGTAGCGGAGGATCTCGATGCCGTAGCCGCGCTGCGCCCACAGGCCCGCGAGCCACCACAGCGAGCAGCCCACCGTCATCACGCCGATGCGGCCGACGGTCTTGGCCGCATCGCGCAGGCGCGCCTCGCGGGTGATGGCCACCTCGTAGACGATCCACAGCAGCGGGCCGACGCCCGCGAGGATCAGGGCCGTGGCGTTGACGCTGCCGATGGTGGCCACCACCAGTCCGAACAGGGCCGGATACCGCCAGCCGCCCTTGCGGAGCGCGAGCGCCGCCAGGCCGATCATCCACGGCAGCCCGGCGTAGGGGAGCAGGATCACCGAGAGCCGGGCGCCCAAGCTGAGGACGTAGGGCGTCAGCGCGTAGACGAACGTCGCCGCGGTGACGTGCGGTCCCTCCTGCCCGAGGGCCTTGAGCATGAACCGGACGCCGACGCCAGCCGCGAACAGGATCGTGCCGAGCCACAGTCGCTGGGCGACCCAGTCGGGCATGGCGACGGCGTCGGCGAGCCAGTACCAGGGACCGATGGGCCACAGGTAGCCGATGTTCTGATGGGTGACGGTGCCCATCCCGATGTTCGGGTCCCACATGCTCGCCGCCCGCCCGAGCATGCGGCCCGGGTCGAGGTACAGGTAGGTCTTGGTGTCGGCGCCGACGCGGCCCGGCTTGGTCAGCAGGAGCGGGACGTAGATCGTGACGGCCAAGATCGCCGTGGGCACCGCCTCGCGAAGGCGCTGCCGGAAGGCGGGGCTCAACCTCGCGTGCCGGGGCGCCGGAGCCCGGGCCGGCCGAGCGCCTCGTCCGCCAGGATCTCCATGATCCTGGTGGCGGTCGCGTCCCACGTGAAGTGGCTGGCGTGCTCGAGCGCGCCAGCGGCCAGGCGGTCGCGCAGCGGGGCGTCGGTGGCGATGCGGGCGATCTGCCGGGCCAGATCGGCCTGGTCGTCGGCCAGCAGGCCGCTGGTGCCCTCGGCGAGGGCATCGATGTGGCCCGCGATGCGCGTGGCGACGGCGGGGGTGCCGCAGGCCGCGGCCTCGGTGATGGTCATGCCCCACCCCTCGCGCACCGACGAGGACGCCACCGCCCACGCGGACTGGTAGATCTCGACGAGCTCCTCGTCGCTGACGCGGCCGGCGAAGTGCACGAAGGAGGAGGCGTCGAGCTCCCCGACGAGGGACTCCAGCTCGGAGCGGTCCGGGCCGGTGCCGACGAGGGTCAGCTCCACCTCCGGGGAGGAGCGGCGGGCCTCGACGACGGCGCGGATCAGGCGGTCGAACCGCTTGACGGGCACGAGGCGGCCGACACCCACGATCATCGGGGTCGGGCTGCGGGTGCCGCCGGGGTGGAAGTGGGCGTCGACACCGGGTGGGACCACCTCGACGAGCTCGTCTCGGAACCCGACTTCGAGCATCTCCTCCTTGGACGAGGGGGAGAGCGTGATCATGCGCGAGCCCCGGTAGATGCGGGGCGCGACCTGGCGCTCGAGCGTGTCGCCGAGGCGGGCCAGGTTGGGCGGCAGCACCATCTTCCACATGTCGGCGTGGATGTGGTGCAAGAACACGACCCGCGGACCTGATGCCCACAGCGGCGAGAAGAACGGCATGCCGTTCCAGATCTCGACGAGGGCGTCCCGCTTGCCGTAGCGGTGGACCGCCTCACTGGTCGCGGCGCGGGGGAACACCAAGTAGCGGCCGGCCTTGCGGATGACCTGGTAGCCGTCGCGCGTGGCGGTGGGCGGATGGCCCTGGGCGTAGGAGGTGCGCATCACGACCTCGATGCCGGCCTCGGACCACAGCCGGGCCACCTCGGCCGCGTGGACCTCGGAACCGCCCGCTTCGACATCGTCGAGATCCCGCCAGGCCAGCATGTGGATGCGTCGGATCCCTGCCGCAGCGGCAAGGTCTCCGAGCTTCTGGCGGGGGTCGGGGGAGTCGGTCACGGTTCTCGGGTGGCGGGGCGAGGAAAGGGCGTGCTGTACGCTGCTCGCCGGTCGATGCCCTCGATGGGCACCCAGGCACCCTAGTGCCGACCCGCACCCGCCAACCGCTCACCAGGTTGCGAATCCCGCCCGGAGGCTCTCCTCATGTCCACGTCGCCCGCCACCACCTTCGACGAGGCCCAGGTGGCCGTCGCCGATGTCGAGGGCTGGATGACCCCCGGTCAGGCGCGACGCCTCTGGACCTGCGCCCGCACGGTGCGTCCCGGCCGGACGATCGTGGAGATCGGCTCGTTCCGCGGCCGGTCCATGGTCGTGCTGGCCTCGGCGGCCGAGACCGGTGTGGAGCTCGTCGCCATCGACCCCCACGCCGGCAACGACCGTGGCCCTCACGAGTTCGAGGGCTTCGAGGAAGAGGCATCGCAGGACCACGATGTCTTCATCGCCAACCTCGAGAACGCCGGCGTGCGAGACAAGGTCCGCCACATCCGCAAGTTCTCGCACGAGGCCCTCGCCGACGTGCCCGGCGAGATCGACCTGCTCTACATCGACGGTGCGCACCGCTTCAAGCCTGCGCTCGACGACATCAAGCGATGGAGCGCCAAGGTCCGCCCCGGCGGTGACCTCCTCATCCACGACTCCTTCTCCTCGGTGGGCGTCACCGGCGCCATCGCCGTGTCGCTGCTCACCAGCGCGCAGTGGCGCTACCTCGGCCGCTCCGAGTCGATGACCCACTACCGGCGAGAGCCGCTGACCTCCAAGGAGCGGGTCCGCAACGTCGGCCGCCAGGCTGCCTCGTTGCCGTACTTCGCCCGGAACCTGGTGATCAAGGCCCTGATCCTCGCCAAGCTCGGCTTCTTGACCAAGCCCCTGTTCGGGCACGACCCGGCGACCTGGCCCCACTGATGAAGGCGGAAGCTCCGATGACCTCGCTCACGATCGTCATGCCGGTGTACAACGAGCGCGACACGCTCCGCACCGCCCTCGACCGCCTGCTCGCCGTGGAGATGCCGATCGAGACCGAGGTCGTCGTCGTCGACGACGGCTCGTCCGACGGCTGCACCGACACCATCACCGACCTGGTCGAGTCCGGCGCGGTGACGCTCTACGTCCAGAACCCCAACCAGGGCAAGGGCGCGGCGCTGCGGCGCGGCATCGCCGAGGCGAACGGCGACCTGCTCACCGTCCTCGACGCCGACCTGGAGTACGACCCGGCGGACTTCCCGTCGCTGCTCCAGCCGATCCTCGACGGCGATGCGAACGTCGTCTACGGCGCCCGGTCCTACGGCGGCCACGCGGCCTACTCGTTCTGGTTCGTCCTCGGGAACAAGATGCTCGCGCTGTGGGCGTCGTTCCTCTTCGATGCCTGGCTGACCGACATCGAGACGTGCCTGAAGGTGGCTCCCACCTCCCACTGGCGCAAGGTCGACCTCCAGTCGAACGGGTTCGGCATCGAGGCTGAGCTGACGGGCAAGCTCCTCACGATGAAGGAGCGCATCTTCGAGGTGCCGATCTCCTATCGGGCCCGTGGCCGTGAAGAGGGCAAGAAGATCCAGTGGACCGACGGCGTGGCCGCGCTCTGGATCCTCCTGCGCATCCGCCTCCGGGGGAAGTGACCGCCGAGGCCCAGCCGGCGCCGCGCCGGATCCTGCCTCCCGCCCGCACCACCGTCCTGCTGGGGCTGCTGGTGCTGGTGGGCTTCGTCATCCGCATCGACGCGCTGCGCAACGGTGCGCCCGATGTCCCCGTCCTGGGCGACGCTCGGGCCTACCACCTCCTGGCCGAGAACCTGGCTGAAGGGCGCGGCTACATCCGGCCCTACGAGTTCGCCGACGGCGGCGCGAAGATCAAGACGGCGGAGTACCCGCCGGGCCTGCCCGTCGTGTTGGCTGTGGCCACCAAGGCCGGGGCATCGTCGGAGACCTCCCAGCGCGTGCTGCTCTGCGGCATCGGCGCCCTGACCGTCGGGCTGGCCGGCTTGATCGGGCGGCGCCTCGGCGGCGACGGCGTCGGCTACCTGGCCGCGCTGCTGGCGGCGGTCCACCCGGGGCTCTGGAACAGCGACGTCTCGCTCATGGCCGAACCGCTGGCATCGTTCATGGGGGCAGCGCTGGTCTTGATGGCGCTCGCGGTGGTCGACCAGCCAGGGCGGTTGCGCTGGGCGCTGTTCGGCGTGGTCGCCGGGCTGGGCTGCTTCGTCCGGTCCGAGTTCCTGCTCATGGGCCCAGCCCTCATGGCCGTGGTGGCGTGGAAGACCACCGATGGCTGGCGCCCCCGGCTGGGCCGGTTCGCCCTCGGCGTCGGTGTCCTCGTGCTGGTCCTGGTGCCGTGGACGGTCCGCAACCTCGTCGTGTTCGACGGGCGCCTGGTGCCGCTGTCGAACAACTCGGGCTCGGTCGCGCGGGGCGCCAACTGCGATGCCGCCTACTCGGGCCAGTTCAAGGGACTGTGGGTCACCAACGTCGCCCTCGACGGCAACGACGCCGACGCCAGCCGGGCCGGGTGCTTCGCCGGGTTCGACCTCACCCGCGACGACGAGGCCGAGGCCGCGGCCCGGCTCCGGTCCGACGGCACGAGCTACCTGCTCGACCACAAGGGCGCGGTTCCCGGGGTGATGGCGGCCCGCCTCGGTCGGACGTTCGGGCTCCACCAGTTCACCCAGCAGCGGAACTTCGCCGGCGCCGAGGGCCGCAACCCGGTGTGGGACGGCCGGGGCACCCGCGGGTTCCAGCTCCTGTCGGTGGTCGCCGTCGCCGGGCTCGTGATCTCATCGGTCCGCCGCACCCGCACGTGGGAGCGATGGCTCCTCGTCGTCCCGCCCGCCGCCGTCATCGTGGTCGTGGCGCTGACCTACGGGAACCCCCGATTCCGGGCTGCGGCGGAGCCGGCCGTGGTCGTCCTCGCCGCGCTCGGCGCGTTCGACATCGCCGCCCTGCTGCGGCCCCCGCCTCAGCAGGGGTGACTGCTGCGGGTGCTGCTGAGGTCGACCCGGTCGACCTCGGGCACGTCGGCCTGGTCCCGGTCGTCGAGGAACACCGCTGACGGTACGCCGCCCAACACGAGCTCGGCGGCGAGGTCGTGGACCTCATCGGACTGGCCCTCGTTGAGCAGGAACCCGTTGAGCTGGCCCTCCAGCTCGTCCGCCGTCTTCGGCGTTCCCTCGCGTTCGAGCACGTCGAGCAGCTCCTGGTAGGCGTCGTCCCACGCCTCGGGGTCCTCGCGCGGGTCGGCGGTGGCGATGGGATCGAGGCCGGTGCGCTCCTCGAAGGCGGCGATGTTGCGGGGACCGGTCACCACGGTGATGACGGCGTCGAAGTCGCCCGCGCACATCACCCGCTGCGGTTCGAGGGCGGCGTCGAACTGGGGCTGGCCGCCCACCGTGAACCCGCGGCGCTCGAGGTCGAGGATGAGGCCGAAGCCGATGCCGCCCAGGTACGCCGGATCGCTCCAGGCCACGAGGTAGTGCTGTGACGGGTCGAGTTCGCTGGCGACGTCGGCGGACAGCGCCTCGACCGAGCGCGAGGACTGGTCGTAGGGGATGTCCTGGCGGGAGATGCGCACGGCCGTCACGCCGCTCAACAGGACCAGGGCGACCACCGCCAATCCGGCGAGGCGGCGCTGGGCGGTGGGCGAGGGGCGGGGGAGCAGCACGGCGATGCCCCAGCCGAGGGAGAAGACCTGGAGGGCGACGATGACCACGATCCAGCGGAACGTGTAGAGGTACAGCGACCCGAAGATGCGCGAGACGGCGAACATCCCGAGGAGCAGGGTGCCGGCGAGCAGGGCGTTCAACCGGCTCAGCGCGGGGCGGTCTCCTCGGAGCGCCACCACGACGGCTACCGCGGCCCAGGCCAGCAAGAAGAGCTTCCCCGGCCAGGCCGAGCCCTCGACAGCGGTGCCGCCCCACACCCACGAGCCGAACGGCCCCGTCGACTGGAACACCGCCTCGATCCCGCCCTTGAGTCCGATCGGTGCGTCGGTCGGGGTGCCGAAGTTGGCGATGAGCTTCGACACGTTGCTGGGATCGTTGGTCAGCAGGTCCCAGAGGGGGCCGGACCACGCCAGGAGGGCGACGAGCACGGCGGCGCCGAGCGGCAGGAGCCAGGTCACCGCCGGGGGCCGCCTCGCTGGGGTCCGCCACCAGCGCCAGAGGGGGGCCACCAGAGCGACGCCGCAGAGGGGGAGCGCGAGCGGGAGGTAGCCGATGTGGCCCTGCAGGGCGTAGCTCGCGGCCGCCACCGCCAGGACGGGAGCCCACCGGTCCCCTTCGATCGCCGACCATGCGGCCAGCAGCAGGACGGCGAAGGGGAGGAGAGCAACCCACGGGTTCCACGGCTGGGAGAGCGCGTCGAGCCCGAACCCGCCGATCAGCACCAGCGCGATGGCGCCGTACCACGCGCACGCGCCGATCCCGGCCCGGCGCTTGACCAGCCAGACCGATAGGGCCAGCCACGCCACGTTGACCAGGGCGGTGGCCGCTTCGAAGGCCCAGGCCGACTGG
>CAZCVS010000030.1:0-13810 GCA_964501845.1 uncultured Iamiaceae bacterium | reverse complement strand
CCTCGCCGTCGCCGTCGACATCGAAGTTGTAGCGGTACTCCCACCACCACTGCTGCCCGTAGACCTCGACGGTGAGCGCATCCGAAGACGGCTTCTTCGCCAGATCGAACACGGTGAACACGGTGGGCACGGCCACCGCGGCGAGCAGCACGGCCGGGGCGATGGTCCAGGCGATCTCGGCCTTGAAGTTGCCGTGGATCTGCTTGGGGAACTCGTCGCCGTCATCGTCGGGGCGGGTGCGGAACTTCATGATGACGAACATCGACACCACCATCACGGCGATGCCCACGACGATGGCGATGGCGAACACCGGGGTGGCCAGGGTGTGGATCGACTTGGCCTGCGGTCCCTCGGGCTGGAGGGTGTCCTGCGGAGCGTTCGACGCACAGCCGACGGTGAAGAGCAGCAGGCCGACGGCCAGCAGCGTGGCCTTGGCGAAGGTGGTGCGGGATCGCCCGGTCATGTTCTGTCGACCTTCCATCAGTTGGCCACCCGGATCACGGTCTGGCCCGGTTCAGGCAGCGGCACGGCGATGCGTCCCCCGTGCTCGCCTTCCTCTTCCTCTTCGTGGTGCTCGCCACCCTCGTGCTCGCGCTCGCCGGCGATGGTGGCGGCGACGCCGCCCGCCAGCACGGCGAACCCGCCGAACAGCAACAAGCCGGCGACGACCGACTTGGACAGCGTCGGCTTGAGGACGATGAGGATGCCGACCCCGAAGATGGCGGCCGGGACGAGGCCGAACACCAGGTACGAACCGGTCTTGGGCAGCGCCAGCAGGATGCGGGAGATGGCCAGCACGAAGATGCCGATGCCCAAGACGGCAGCGACCGGGATCTCGATGGGGTGCATCATTCGGGCCCGGATGCCGGCGTTGACCGCCGGATCACCGGTGATGCGGTCGGCCCAGGCGGAGATGGCCCACTCGACGCCGGCGATGGTCAAGCCGACGAGGCCGATGACGAAGAGCCCCGAGCCGATGGCCAGACCGAGCACCACCGCCGCCGCGGAGAAGCCAGCCACCACCGGCCAGTAGTTGACGGAGGCGGGTGCGGGGACCTCGGGCACGGTCTCGGTGCCGGCCACCTGAGCAGCGGCCTCGGCGTCGCCGTCGCGCACCGAGGCCAACAACACGGCCAGGAAGAACGACACCGCGGAGAGGGTGACCAAGACGGAGAAGCCGATGTGGTCACCGACGCCGCCCTTGTAGCCGAGCGACAGCGGGCCGAGGATGGTGTCGATGCCGGCGATCTTCTGACCACCGGTGGCGATGGCGTAGATGATGGCCGCGACGAACCCGAAGGCGGCGAGGCCGTACAGGAACTTGGAACCGGTCTTGAACATCTCTGGCCCTTACTTGGTGATGTAGATCGCGTACCAGATCACTGAATAGACAGCGATGGTCGCGTACCAGAAGAGGGCTGCAGCGACGAGGCCTTCACGGTCTCGGCCGTGGTACTCGCCGCCCAGCGTGCGGAAGGTCATGACGGCGGCGAACACCAGGCCGGCCACGATCATGGCCAGGTGAGCACCGGTGACGGTGTAGACGAGCAGGCCCGTCTTGGTGGTCACGGCGAGGCCCATCTGCGTGTAGAGGAAGGTGGTCGAGTTGATGACCGCCAAGCCGAACATGATGGTGAGGCCCAGGGCCAGGTAGGCCGAGGGCCGGTCGTTGCGACCGACCGCGTCGACCGCCCACCAGATGGTGACGCCGGAGAGGGCCATGGTGGCCATGCCGATGGATCCTGGGGTGAGCGGGATCTCGGTGCCCTCGGGCAGCCAGGTGCCGCCCTGGGCGAGGACGCCGTGGCGCTGGGAGAGGTAGATGCCGATGAGCCCGGCGAAGGCCATCAGCGTGGCGCCGGCGGCGAGAGCGGTGCCCACCAGCAAGACGCGGGGCCGCGCCGGCGGGGCGGGCGGGGGAAGGGCCAGTGCGGCGCTGGAGGCCATCACTTCTCCTCACGCAGGTCGATGAGCGGCTCCGCCGAGGTGACGACCGGCAGGTCGTCGGCGAAGTTGGCGAGCGGGGGCGGCGACGGGGCGAGCCACTCGAGCGTGAGCCCGTCCCACGGGTCGGCCGGGACGTCGTCGCTGCGCTTGAGCAGGGGGAGGAACGACACGACGGCGACCAGCACGCCGAGGGCCACGAGGCCGATGCCGGCCGCGACGGCGCCGTTGGTGCCGGTGAAGCCGCCGGTGTAGTCGGCCGAGAGCTCGTTGCCCTCGCCCACGATGCCGGCGACCAGGTCGGGGATCACGACGAGGGCGGAGCCGAGCAGCAGCACCAGCGGAGCGAGCAGGCCGAGCTTCTCGTTGGCCGGCTGACGGCCGACTTTGGTGGCCCACCAGTGGACCCCGCCGAGGCCGGCGATGACCGCGGCCAGCACGGCGGCGTGGCTGACGCCGAGGAAGAAGATGTTGTCGCCGACCGAGCCGCCCACGGTCGGGGAGTCGAGCAGGCCGGGGAGGGAGCCGAGCGCTCCGGCGGCCACGCCGAGCAGCAGGATCAGGAACGAGGACACGGCGTAGAGCACGCCGGCCCGGAGCGTGAACGACCCGGTGCGGAACACGTCGGCGACGGCTGCGGCGAGGGCCAGCAGCGGCAGCACCGCCAGCAGGCCCATGCCGACGACCAGATACGAATCCAGGGCCGCTGAGCTGGGGGCGACGAGGAAGGCACCGAACGAGAGCACGCCGAAGGCGCCGATGGCGGCCTGGGCGACGGACCGCAGCTTCATGCGGGCCCCCGACACGGTGCCGAGCACGTCGCCGAAGAAGCCCAGCACGGGGATGGCGACCACGTAGATCTGCGGGTTGCGGAACAGCCACTGGATACTGGCGTACAGCGTGTTCGCAGCGCCGATGGACGTGCTGCCGGCGTGGCGGTGGTCGACGTACATCAGCACCAGCAGGCCGAAGAGCACGGGAAGGGTCAGCAGCCACATCAAGGCGGCGACGAGGACCGACCAGGAGAACAGTGGGACCCGGGAGAGGTAGAGGCCCGCGGGGCGCAGGGCGATCACCGTGGTGGCGAGCGACACCGCCGCGAGCAGCACCGACACGATGATGAGGCCGAGGGAGGCGATCCAGAGGTTGACGCCCTCGGTGCTGCCACCGAACGGGCCGCCGTTCATGGCGTAGGAGGCGATCAGCAGCCCCGAGCCGAGCAGCCAGCCCCAGTAGGAGGCCGCAGCAGCACGGGGGAAGGCCACGGTGTGCGCCCCCACCTGGAGCGGCACGACCACGAGAGCGACGCCGATGACGAGCGGGAGGCCCAGGAAGAACACGGTGCCGACCCGGGCGAGCGTGAACAGCTGCATGACGCTGTCCTCGCGGAAGATGTTCACCGCGGCCGGCTCGATGGCGCCCTCGATCGCGAACGCCTCGCCCAGGCCCACCACGAGCAGTCCCAAGAGGAGCGATGTCGCGATGTACAGGCGGCCGATCACCTTGTGGTCGCCGGACCCCAGGACAGCCGCGAGCCCGGTGGGCTGCGAAGGGGTGGGCGAGGTGACCGTCGCAGAGGCCGCGTCGACGGTCTCAGGAGGGGTCTCGGTTACAGCCATGGGCGCTCTGACCTCACCGCCGCCACGCCCTCCCAGGGGCGCGCGACGTCTCGTGGGGGTTCAATCCGGTACGGGTCGGGACACTACACAGTGACCCTTGCGGCCAGGAAAAGCCGCGGGTGGCGCCAGGCGTGGCAACGGTGCTCACCGTGCGTTCCTGACCAGCACATCGACCGCCATCGCCCCGAAGAGCAGGGTGATGTAGGTGATCGAGTAGGTGAAGACCTTCATGGCCCGCTTGGCGTTCGGCTCCCGGAGGAGCTTCACCGCGAACCAGGTGAAGGCGGCGCCGAGGACGATGGCGGAGCCCAGGTAGAGGGCTCCCATGTCGGCGACGGGCGCGAAGACGATGGTCAGACCCCACAGCAACAGCGTGTAGAGGAGGATGCGCATCGCCGTCTTGTGGAGGCTCACCACGGACGGGAGCATCGGCACATCCGCGGCCGCGTAGTCGTCCTTGTACTTGATGGCCAGCGCCCAGAAGTGGGGCGGGGTCCAGTAGAACATCACCGCGAACAGCACGATCGGGGCCCAGCTGAGGCTGTTGGTGACGGCGGTCCACCCGATGAGGACGGGCACGGCGCCCGCGGCGCCGCCGATGACGATGTTGCTCTTGGAGGTGCGCTTGAGCCACAGCGTGTACACGAAGACGTAGAAGAGGCAGGCGGCCACGCCGAGGGCGGCGGTGAGCAGGTTCACCCAGTACCAGAGCCAGATGAAGGCGACGATCTCGAGGCCGATGGCGAAGATCAGGCCGTTGCGGGGCTTGATCAGCCCGGTGACGAGCGGGCGGTTCTTGGTCCGCTCCATCAGGGCGTCGATGTCGCGGTCGACGTACATGTTGATGGCGTTGGCGCCGCCGGCCGCGAAGGCACCGCCGATGATGGTGTTCAAGATCAGCCAGCCCGACGGGATCCCCTGGTTGGCGACCACCATGGTGGGCACCGTGGTGATGAGCAGGAGCTCGATGATGCGCGGCTTGGTGAGGGCGACGTACCCGGCGAGGCGCGCTCGCAGTGGTGACGGGGCCGGCTTCAACACGCCGCCACCCTAAGTCTCGGCGGGCAGCCCAGACGAGTCCGCTGGCAGTGGCACGGGCGGCCTCCACCCCGACGCCCGGCCCGGCTTGGCCGCGGCACCGGGCCCGCCCGTACCCTGGCTCCGTGCTCGCCCGTCTCCGCCAACCGGTGTCGCCGGCGGCGTACCGCAAGATCACGATGGTCGCGCTCGTCCTGCTGGTCTCGATCGTCGTCACCGGTGCCGCCGTGCGCCTGACCGGCAGCGGCCTGGGGTGCAGCGACTGGCCCGGTTGCACCGACCGCACCTTCACCCCGTCGGACGACCTGAACTCCCAGATCGAGTTCTGGAACCGCATGATCACCGGCCTCGTCGGGTTCGCCGTGATCGTCGCCGTCCTCGGCTCCCTGCGGCGCTCGCCCAAGCGCCAGGACCTGGTCTGGCTGTCGTGGGGGCTCGTCGTCGGGGTCCTGGGCCAGGCCCTGCTCGGCGAGCTCGTCGTCGAGACGCACCTCAACCCGTGGCTGGTCCAGGGCCACATGGTGCTCTCGCTGGTGCTGGTGGCGAACGCCCTCGTGCTCACCCACCGCGCCGGCCAGCCCGACGGCGTGCCCGTGCGGCCCGTCGTCACGCCCTCGCTCCTGCGGTGGGGCAACGCGCTCATCGCCCTCGCCATCGCCGTGCTGCTCACCGGCACGCTCGTCACCGGCTCCGGCCCCCACAGCGGCAAGACCGACGCACCGGAGAACGCCACCCGGGCCCAGGAGATCGCCGCGGCCCGCGAGGTCAAGCGGCTCCCCATCGCCGTGCACGACGCCGCCCGCATCCACGGCATCACCGTGATGGTGTTCCTGGCCGCCGTGATCTGGGTGCTGGTCCAGGTGCGCCGCCACCAGCGCGAGGACTCCCGGCTGGTCACCACCACCACCGCCCTTCTCACCGTGCTCGTGCTCCAGGCCGGGGTCGGCTACGCCCAGTACTTCACCGGTGTGCCCCCGCTGCTCGTCGGACTGCACATCCTCGGGGCGTGCCTCGTGTGGATCGCCGTGCTGATGGTCCGGCTCCACATGAGCACGCCAGTGGAGCCGGGGGCCTCCGGCGCGGCACAATCGACAGGTGGCATCGAGCACCCCGGTCATCTCCCCGACGGAGACCTCGTCCCCTGAGGACGATCTGGGCCTCGACACGGACCAGCCCTGGATCGTGCTGGTGTGGAACGACCCGATCAACACCATGGAGTACGTGACCCTCGTGTTCCAGAAGCTGTTCGGGTACTCCAAGGAGAAGGCCGAGAAGCTCATGCTCGACGTGCACAACCTGGGCCGGGCCGTGGTGTCGTCGGGCGCCCGCGAGAAGGCGGAGATCGACGTCTTCCGCCTCCACGAGCACGGGCTGTGGGCCACCATGCAGCACGACGAGTAGGTCCGTCATCGCCTTCTTCCGCAGGACTCCGCTGGTGCAGCGCCGCCCGGACGGCGCGTTCGACCTCGCGCTCGACGACGACCGCCGCGAGGTGCTGGTCTCGCTCCTCGGCCAGCTGAGCGAGCTGCTCGAGACCGAGCCCGACCACCCCAACCTCACCCGCCTCAGCCCGCCCGCCTACCTCGACGACGCCGAGGCCGATGCCGCCTACCAGCTGCTCGCGGGCGAAGAGCTGCGGACGTCGCACCAGAAGGCGATCACCGCCGTCATCGAGTCACTGGGCCGCGACCGCCTCACCGAGGACGAGCTGTGGGCCTGGGTCCAGTCCCTCAACAGCGTGCGCCTGGTGGTCGGCACCCGCCTCGACATCAGCGAGGACGACCACGGCCCGACGTTCCGAGCGGTCACCGACCCCGAGGACCGGTCGCTGTGGGCCGTCTACGACTTCACGACGATGCTGCAGCACGACATCGTCGACGCGCTCAGCAGCTGAGCTCACACGGCCGGCCGCTCAGCCGAAGCAGGCGGAGCGGACGTCGGTGAGGATCTGCTGGCCCTCGTCGGAGTTCACGAAGGTGCCCTTCGGGTCCTGCAGCTGGCCGAAGGTGAAGGCTCCGATGACGCCGTTCGCGAAGCAGGCGGACTCCTTCGGGGTCCGGTCGCCGTCGATGGCGTCGGTGTAGATGTCGGTGCGGGTCACCGGCAGGCCGAGGATGTCCGGGGTGATCTCGTCGCCGATCGGCTCGGCATCCTTGCCCGGGTCGCAGCTGCGGAACTGGACGGCACCGTCGTCGCTGGTGACCTCGGCGGTGCCCTTGGGGGACTTGGCTGCCCACGCGCCGAGCGCATCGGCCAGCTGCTGCTCGTCCTCGGGCGTGTCGCCCTCGATGGTGGCGTTCAGGCACACGGTGTCGTCGTCGCGGTAGACGACGTACTGGTCGCCACCCCAGCCGTCGACGGCCACCAGCGCCACCTTGGGGTCGAGCCGCGACGCGAGCAGGAGGTACCAGGCCGTTGGGCCGAACTCGTCGGTCTCGATGACCTCGGCACCCGACGGCGGGTCGACCGCGACGGTGCGCTGGGCACCGGCCTCGGTCTGGTAGGTGGCCGGGTCCCACATGGCCTCCTCGGTCGGCGGATCGAGGAGCGCCTCATCGATGGCCTCCCAACCGCCCTTGGCGTCGAGGTAGTCCACGAGGCGCGGGCCGAGGATGTAGGGCGAGGCGAAGATCGTCGTGAGGATCGGCGGAACGCTGCTCTCGAGCTCCTCGGTGGCCTCGTCGCCGCTCGTCTCGGTCTCCTCCTCGTACGCCCTCGCGTCGGCCTCGCTCAGCTGGTCGACGTAGGCGTCCTCCACCTTGGTGGCGTCGCCCTCGGCCAGCGCCCGCAGGACCGACGCCTGGCCGGAGCTGAGGTCGTCGAGGCGCTCGAGGTCGAAGTTCTGGTCCTGGAGGACGTGGGTCAGCTCGTGGGCGAGCGTCACCCGCAGGGCCGGGGTGAGCTCCGTGCCGCGGACGAACACCTGCTCCAGGCCGGGGTCGTAGTAGGCGAGCGTGCCGGAGTCGCTCAGGGTGTCGTTGGCCTTCGCCAGGTCGACCTCGCCCGACACGAAGCCCAGCGCCCGCAGCTGGGCGAGCTGGTCGGCGTAGAACTGCTTGGACTCGACGGAGTCGTCGTTCCCGCCTTCGGTGGCCCGGGCCTTGTACTGCTCCGGTGTGAGGAAGTTCACCTTGACCGGGTGGTCGAAGTCGAGCTCGCGCTCCTTGCTGACCCACGAGGCGATGGGGGCGCTCTGGTCGTCCCACGCTGAGGGGTACTGGCGCCCACCCTTGAGCACCACGTACCCGGCACCGGCGATGAGGGCCAAGACGATGACGGCCGACGCCACGAGGATCCCGATCGGCGCCCGATCGACGAGCCCCGGGCCCGACGGCAGTCCGGGGAAGGGGTTCGTGCCCTGCAGCGGGCCGGCAGCCTGGCCCGGGAAGGCGCCCGGCGGGATCGTGTTGGGACCGGTCAGGGCCTCGGGGGAACCGCCGGGGTTGGCCCACGGGTTGGGCTGGGCCGACGTGCCGTGGACGACGCCACCGGCACCCGGCAGCGGCGGCAGCGGCGTGTTGCCCGGAGGCGAGACGGGCGGGCCGCCGTTCCACGGTCCGGGCTCTCGAGGCGGGGGCGGCCAGGAAACCTCCTCACCAGCCACGCGTCACCGCCGATCGTTCCATCGCACTCTCGTCGGCAGGTTGGCACCCGCATTTGAGCAGGCCGGCAAGCGGCCGCCCACGGGCGGCAAGGGAGGCGGGCCCGTGCGACACGGCCGCCAACCTAGGCGGTGGCCCCGAAAACTCAGGGCAAGCCCCAGCCCCTCCACCGTGTCCAACCCTTGGGGACCACCGCGGGGGTGCTGCTACCGTGCCCAGGTCCCCACAAGGGGGCAGGCCCCCATCGTCCAGCGGCCTAGGACGCCTGCCTTTCACGCAGGTAACACGGGTTCGAATCCCGTTGGGGGTGCCACGCACGAAGCCCCTGGTGAGCGCGCAGGATGTGCCCTGACCGGGGGTGTTCGCGTGTGCGTCGAAGGGCTCGACGCCCGTGCCCCCCGGCCACCCCCGACGGGTGGCGGAGGACGGCATCACGGCATCACGGCATCGGCGAGGACCACCTCGACCGGGCTCAGCAGGTGAGCACGAGGGCGAACCCGCGGTTCTGCAAGCTGCCGTTGGCGTCGGAGGTGAACACGTAGATGCGCGTCGCGTCGGCGGAGTCGTAGCCGAACATCGCATAGGCGTTGCCGGTGGTTCCCTCCACCGTCGCGCTGGGCACGCACGTGTTCACCGCCCGGTCGAACTTGACCAGGTACTGACCTTGGAACGGCCGGCTGGTGGACACGACGCGTGAACCGGACGTCAGGGTCCCGGCGCTGTTCACCGCGGCCGCCATCGGCTTGATGGTGTAGCCCTGCACGTCGACCACGACCTGGGTCCGGTTCCCGTAGACCCGGATCCTCATGTCGGCTGCGGGTGCGCACCCGCTGTTGCAGATGGCGATCGTCCCGGTGTTCGACGGGTTGAGCTCCTTGATGAAGTTCAGGAACGTCGCGTTGGGTTCGGTCTGGTTGCCGGCCCAGGCACGGAGGAACCCGGAGCCCGCCGCGCTGACCGCCGTGATCGTCACCTCCACCGACGTGGCTTGTGCAGGGATGCCGCACCCACCGGGCAGGCCGCCCTGGCCGTTGAACTGGCCTGCGAAGTCCTCGGGTTGGCGGATCTTGAGGGGTCGGGTGGCCTGCACCGCGAAGGGTGCCCCTCCGCCGATCTTCCGCGAATCGTAGAGACGGCACGGCGTCACCGGAACGAACTTCGATTCGGTCACCCCACCGCCGATGTCTCTCGCCGAGGCGGGCGCCGCGACCAACCCCTCGGGCAGCGACGGTGCGCCGCCCCCAGAAGCGGGGATCTGCGTGACTCCGATCGCAACAGCGATCCCCGCAACCACCAGTGCTGCACCTTGCTTGATCCGTCGCATCACAGCCCTCCTTGACGATGAAGCAGCTGCGAGAAGCTCGCAACTTCGGACAAGCGTCCCACCTTTCGCGTCCGACGGCGCTGGATCTTGCCGGTCGCGGGGGAAGCCTCCAGATCAGCGGAATCCCCATCGGTGAGGGAGCTTGCGAAAGCGAGGAAGCCCTACGAAGCAGCGCTCGGATGCGAGGTCGGGCGGGTTCAGGTGGGCTGGCTCGTTGTGTGGTTCTTCGACATGCAGGTCACGTTGCGGGAACGTCCCGACGAGGTCCGATCCGAGCGAGGACGTGATCGAGGTCAAGTACTACGACGAAGCTTCCGCCCTTCGCGGCACGTGATCGTGGCCCCACACCCGAGCGCTCGCCCAAGGTCAGGGGACCGCAGGCCGGCGGCGGTTCAAGAGCGCGGGGATGATCAGGCCGTAGAAGCAGGCGAGCCCGACGCCGAGGATGGTCTCGCCGACGCGCTCGTCGAACCGAGAGGCCGCCTCGGCCGGGTTCGCGTAGAGCAGCAGCACGAACACCAGGAACGTCGTGAAGCCGGCCGTGATGTACCACCTGCTGCGGTGGGTGGCGGCGACAGCGGAGATCGCGGCGACGGCGACGAGGGCGTACCACCCGTCGGCGGGGTCGAGGCGGATGAACCCGACGGCGATCAAGGCACCCACCGTCACGGCGAGGATGCGGCCGACGCTGCGGAGCTGCTGCATCTCGGCGGACGGCCGCATGACGAGCAGCGCCGCGGCGCAGGCCCAGCCGACGTGGTCGAAGTCCAGGGCGAAGCCGATGGCGGCTGCGGTGGCGCCGGCCCCGCCGAGCAGCAGTCCGTACTCCATGGTCGGCAACGTGGGTGCCTGCGGTGGGGTGGGAGGTACGGGACGCTCGGGCCAGAGCAGCGAGATGCCGCACGCGTAGACGCCTCCGACGACCATGACGGCGGCGAGCCCGGCCGCGGAGCCGACATCGGTGAAGCTGAAGCCGATCCCGATCATCGGCAGCCCCAGCGTCATGGCGATCGTGCCGAGTCGAGATCGTCGAGCAAGGGCGGTCGCACCGACGGCCGCAGCGAAGAGGACCGCCACCGCGAGGATGGGGATGCTGGCCACGATCGCCCCGACCAGGATCGGCGCGCCGACGAACACGCCCAGCACCGCGCTCGACCGCCGGGACCGCCGAAGGGGGGCGAGGCCGACGACGGCCGGCGGGAGGACACCGACGGCGAACGCCACACCCCGCGTCACGTCGTCGAGCGCGACCAGTCCGGCGGGCAGGGCGTAGGCGAAGCCCACGAGCGCGTCCGACCAAGCCCACGTGATCCCAGGCGGACGGGCCGTGGGCCCAGATCCCGCGGCGTCAGCCATCGGCGCGCCCGTCGCTCAGGACGTCGAGGGGGTCAAGAGGAGTTCCTCGAGGTGGTCGAGGGCGCGGCGGGCGTAGCCCTTCCAGATCTTGCCGAAGGCCGGGAGCACCAGGGCCGAGGCCGACGACTTGGCGTGGATCGTCCACGACCAGGTGATGCGGGAGCCGGAACCGACCACCTCGAAGGCCCAGGTGCCCTCGATGCGCGCCGCGAGCGGCTTCATCGGACCGGTGATGCCGGTGATCTCGTAGCCGAACTCGTTGGGTGGATCGACCACCACGAGGCGCTCCTGCATCGACCCGCCGTCGCTCAGGTGGATGGTCCGAACCTGGCCGACGGTCCCCCACAGGCCGTCCTGGTCGGTGCCGGTGATGGGCGGGATCGGGCCGAACCGCGCGTGGAACAGCTCTTCGAGCGGCCAGGTGATCGTCCGCTCGTACGCCTCGTCGACGGGAACCGGGTAGGTGCGCGAGCACGACACGTGCAGGGGTGAGGCCATGGACGGAGCTTCGCGGCCGGAACCGGAGTCGACAACCCCGGATGCCGTCCGCCAGGGTCAGGTCGGCCCGGGGACGACGACCGCGGGCGGCGGCGGGATGTCGGGGTCGTCGAGCGCGGCCAGGCGCTCCGGTCGGAGGAGCCGCAGGAGCGCCACCACGCCGAGCAGGGCGATGCCGGAGAGGATCGTCATCTCGCCCAAGCCGATGCGGTCGGCGAGGGGGCCCTGGACGACGGCACCGATCGGGTACAGCACCCCGAGCGCCAGGAAGTAGAAGCTGAGCACGCGTGCTCGGAGCGCAGCGGGCGCGCGGAGCTGGACGACCGTGCCGATCCCCGAGAAGACGAACATGTACGTCCCGCCGACGCCGACGAGCGCGACGGTGGCGGCAGCCGGGGTCGGAGCCAGCCCGTAGAGCACGAGCGCGGCCGGCAGCAGGACGAAGCTCACCAGCAGCATCCGGTACCGGCCGAACCGGGCGGCCAGCACGGGCAGGAGGAACGCGCCGACCACGGCACCGACGCCTTGCGCCGTGACGAACCACGACGTGAGGCTCGACGCACCGTCGTAGCGAACCCGGGCCATCGCCGGGATCAGTGCGATGAACGGCGAAGCGGTCAGGGCGACCACCGAGATCATGAGGATGGCCGAGCGCACGCCTGGCTCGGCGTGCGCCGCCCGGGCCCCGACCACGATCCGCGTCCAGAGGCCGTCATCGTCGGTGGGCTTCGGCCGCTTCTCCAACCGCAGCAGCCGGAGGGCCACGAGCATGGCGGCGAACGACACCGCGTTGAGGGCGAAGGCCGTTGTGTACGAACCGAAGTAGATCGCCAGGCCGGCCAGCGCCGGACCGACCACGCGGCCCAGGTTCCACTGCGCCTGGCTGAGGGACATGGCGGCCAGCAGGTCGTCGGCCGGAACCAGGTCGGGGAGCATCGCGGCGTAGGCGGGGAAGCCGATGCCGGCGACGCACCCGGCGACGAACACCACGACGGCGACCGCCGCCGGTGTGGCGTTGTCCGTCGCCGCGAGCAGGGTGAGGGCAACGGCGCACACCATCTGGGTGGCGGTCATCACGATGAGCATGAACCGTCGGTCGAGGCGGTCGGCGAAGGCGCCGCCGATCGGGCCGAGCAGCCCCATGGGGAGGAACCCGGCCGCCGCCACGAGGGCCGTCCAGCCCGCCTGCCCGGTGCGGTCCGCGACGAGGTCACCGACCGCGACGGTCTCCATCCAGGTGCCGACGTTGGAGATCAGGCCCGCCGTCCAGACCAGCGCGTAGTTGCGGTAGCGCAGCGGCGCGAAGGCGACGCTGCGGCCCCGACGCGGCGACGACGGTTCGGCAGCCACGGTCACCGCCGCAGGATGCCACGACCCTCCCCCGCTTCCACCACCCGACCGGAGCCCCGACGCGACCCCCGGGCCGTCGATCAGGTGTTCTCGCCCATGAGGCTGAGGCGTGAGCCCGTGGTGTCGGTGATGATCGCGAGGCGTCCGTACGGCGTGTTCTCCGGCTTCATCTCCACGCCTCCGCCGAGTGCCTCCGCCTTTGCCACCGTCGCGTCGGTGTCGGCGACCGCGATGTAGGTGGCGAAGAACGACGGCGACCCGGCCGGTACGTGCACGCTGTCGTCCATGATCCCAGCGAGGGCCTCCTCGTCTCGGCCGAAGGTCGAGTACCGGAACTCGGGCGTGTCGCTCGCGGTGTGGATGTCCCAGCCGAACACCTCGCGGTAGAAGGGCAGCACGGCGTCGTAGCTCATCGTGTGGAGCTCGAACCACGCCGGCGCTCCGGCTTCCCCGAGCACCCCGATGCCGGCGAACGTGCCCGCCTGCCAGAGCCCGACCAGCGCGCCGCCCGGGTCGGTGACGACCGCCATCTGGCCGAGGTCGCCGACCGGCATCGGGGCCAGGATCTGCTGGCCACCGGCCTCGAGCGCCTTGGCGGACGTGGCGGCGATGTCCGGCGTGTCGAGGTAGACGGACCAGAAGTCGGCGGGGTGCTCGGGATCCGAGTTGCCCATGCAGCCGGCCACGGCCACGCCGTCTCTCGAGAAGGTGGCGTAGCCGCCGAACTCCTCGGCGACATCGACGGTCCAGCCGAACAGCTCGGTGTAGAAGCGGTGCGCGGCATCGACGTCGTTGGTGAACAGGTCGATCCAGCAGGGGGCACCGGCAGGGGCGGCGTCACGGGTGGGCATCGGAGTCTCCTTCGAGCAGACGTGTGAGCGGGTCTACCGCTTCTGACGCCACCCGGCCCCGAGACTCATCGGTCCGGTCGCCGGCTCAGCTCGGTCGGAGGTCCTCGGGGAGCCAGCTGGCCCGGTCGGGGTGGTCAATCGGGAGGGGCAAGGTCTCGGGCTGGCCCGTCCGAGACGAGCGGTACCAGGCGGTGACGACCTCGAGCGCGGTGCGGGCGTCGTCGAGGC
>CAZCVS010000029.1:0-14550 GCA_964501845.1 uncultured Iamiaceae bacterium | reverse complement strand
CCGAGAGCCGCATCCGACCCTCGACCATCGCCGCCGAGGACGTGCTCCACGACCTCGGCGCCATCTCGATGATCGGCTCGGACTCGCAGGCCATGGGACGTGTCGGCGAGGTGGTGATCCGCACCTGGCAGACCGCCCACGCCATGAAGCGCCGGCGCGGCCCGCTCGAGGGCGACACCGATGCCGACAACACCCGGGCCAAGCGGTACGTCGCCAAGTACACGATCTGCCCGGCCGTGGCCCACGGGCTCGACGCCGAGGTCGGCTCGGTCGAGGTGGGGAAGCTGGCCGACCTCGTGCTCTACGACCCCCGCTTCTTCGGGGTGCGACCGCACCTCGTCGTGAAGGGCGGGATGATCGCCATGGCGCAGATGGGCGACGCCAACGCGTCGATCCCCACGCCCCAACCGGTCATGGCCCGACCGATGTTCGGCGCCTTCGGCACCACGGCCGGCCGCACGTCGGTGGCCTGGGTCGCCCCCGCGGCCATCGAGGACGGTCTGGCCGAGCGGCTGGAGCTGGCTCGGGAGCTGGTGCCGGTGAAGGACTGCCGGTCGGTCGCCAAGGAGCACATGGCCAACAACACGGCGTGCCCGGACATCCGCGTGGATGCCGACTCGTTCGAGGTGTCCATCGACGGCGAGGTGATCGAGCAGGCCCCGGTCGACGAACTGCCGATGGCCCAGCGCTACTTCTTGTTCTGATGGCTCCGATCCTGATGGCACCGGTCGAAGCGGCCACGCCCGACCTGTTCTCGGTCTCGAGCCTGCTGCTGCTGGCCGACGGGCGGTTCCCGGACGGGAGCCATGCCCACAGCTTCGGCATGGAGGCGGCGGTGATGGCGGGACGGGTGCACGATCCCCCCTCGCTGCACCGCTACATCGAGGCGCGGCTGTGGACCACGACGCGCACCGACGCCGCGGCGGCCGCCGTCGCGGCTCGGGGCGACCACTTGCTCGACGACATCGACGCGGCCCTCACCCTGCGCCTGCCGGGCCGCGCCGCTCGGGAGGCGTCTCGCTCGCTGGGGCGGTCGCTCGTGCGCACCGCGGCGCGCCTCTGGCCGGACCGCGAGCCGCGGCTCGCCGATGGGCGGCCGCCGCTGCAGCCCGTCGCGCTCGGCGCCGTGGCGACGCTGTCGGGGTGCGGCCCCCGGGAGGCCGCACTGTGCACCACCCACGCCGCGGCCGCGTCGCTCTCCAGCGCCGCGCTGCGGTTGCTCGGGATGGATCCCTTCGCCGTCGCCAGTCTGCTCGCCGACCTCCGCGGCCCGGTGGCCGAGGTCGCCACGTCGGTGCAAGACGTGTGGTCACCGGCCGACCTGCCCACCGCCTCCACGCCCTTCGCCGAGCTCGACCCCGAGCTCCAGCGCACCATCGAACCTCGACTCTTCGGGAGCTGACATGCACGGCCCGTTCCACACCCACCACAACGAGGCCGCGGCCCGGCCGCCGTCACGACCGCCGGGCAGCGCCTTCCGCGTCGGCATCGGCGGTCCGGTCGGCACCGGCAAGACCGCGCTGGTGGCGGCGCTGTGCGGACTCCTCGCGGACGACCTGCGGATCGGCGTCGTCACCAACGACATCTACACGACCGAAGACGCCGACACCCTCCGCCGCCGGGGCGTGCTCCCGGCCGAGCGCATCGGCGCGGTGCAGACCGGATGCTGCCCCCACACCGCCATCCGCGACGACATCACCGCGAACCTCGATGCCATCGAGGACATGGAGGAGCGCGAGGGCCCGCTCGACCTGCTCCTGCTCGAGAGCGGCGGCGACAACCTGACCCTCACGTTCTCCACCGGTCTCATCGACGTGCAGCTGTTCGTGCTCGATGTCGCCGGCGGCGACAAGGTCCCTCGCAAGGGCGGCCCCGGCGTCACCCGGTCGGACCTGCTGGTCATCAACAAGACCGACCTCGCGCCACTGGTGGGCGCCGACCTCGACGTGATGGCCCGGGACTCGGCCGCGCAGCGGGGCGACCTGCCCGTGCGGTTCATCTCGCTGGTGGACCCGGCCGGGGCCGAGCCGGTGGCGGCATGGATCATCCACGAGCTCGCCCACTGGCGCGCTGACGCCATGGCCTGACGTGCGCGCCGAGCTCTCCATCGAGCTGCATCGGGCCGGTGACGGCACGGTGGCGGCCACCGGCGACCTGGCCGCCACCCCGTACTGGTGCCGCTGGGACGGCACGACCCTCTGGATCGTCAGCTCCGCGGCCACGCCGGTCGGCGACGACGACATCACCTTCGACCTGACGGTCGGCGAGGGCGTCACGGCCGTGGTGCGCACCGTGGCCGCCACCGTCGTCTACGCCGCTCGTGGCGATGGCACGCGCCTGACCACCCGCCTGCACATCGGGTCTGGGGCATCGCTGGTGTGGCAGCCCGAGCCCGTGATCGTCACCGCCCGCGCTCGCCACCGGTCGCGCCTGGAGGCCGACGTGGCGAGCGGCGGGACCTTGGTGGCCGACGAGCTGGTGTCCTTCGGCCGCAGCAACGAGGACGCCGGCCGCTTCGCCTCGATGACCGACCTCCGTCGAGACGGGGCGACGATCTCGTTGACCTCGTTCGACACCGCGACCCCGGGCTGGTCGGGCCCGGGCGGCACCGCCGGAGCGAAGGTGGTGGGCACCCGCGTGGTCGTCGACGCGTGCGGACACGACACCTCATGGGCCAACGACGACGGCAACGGCAACGGCGTCGGCCGCGTCGATGCCACCACGGCGGTGCTGCGGCCCGCGGGCGGGGGCACCCTCATCACGGCCCTCTCGGCCACGCCCGATGGAGCCCGAGCGAGCTTGGCCCGCGCCGCGCCGACCCCAGCCCCGCCGGCAAGGCTCACCTCACCGACGTCCCGGTAGCCTGCCGTCATGTCCTCGCACGTCCCGCTCGACACGGACCGAGCAGCCCACGAGCTCCAGCTGGAGCGGCTGCGGGCGATGACGATGGCCGAGCGAGCCGAGCTCCTCGACCAGATGTGCGACGACGTCGACCAGATGGCTCGGGCTGCGATCCGACGAGACCACCCCGACCTCAGCGAGCAGGAGGCGCTGCACGAGCTGGCTCGTCGCCGGTAGGGTGCCGAGCTCGCCGACGCCGCCTACCGTCCGACCGGCGCTTGATGACACTCGGCGCGCTCGACCTGGTCGAGCAGATGGCCGACCTGCTCGACGAGCTCCACATCCCTCTTGGACGGCGCCCGGCGAGCAGCGGGCCGCTGACCTCGATCCAGCCTCAGCCTGGGGGCGCTTCGCCCTCGACGGTGTCAGTGGCCGGCTCGGTCGACGGGGCCCTGCGGGGGCCGCGCAGTTCGCCGGTGTCGTCGCGGACGGCGAGGAAGATCGCCTTCACCGACCCGACGAGGGGCGTGGCCACCAGCGCTCCGGGAACGCCCGCGGCGGTGCCGCCGACGATGGCGGCGATCATCGTCGTCGGCGGCGACAGGTTGACCGCCTTGCCCACGATCGCCGGGGCGATGAAGTAGTTCTCGGTGCTCATGTAGGCCACGAAGGCGACCAGCGCGAGCGCCCCGGTGGCCGCCCCTTCGGTCAACGCCAGCACGACGAACACCGAACCGCCGAGGAAGCCGCCGATCTGCGGGATCAGGTTGGTGATCATCACCCAGATGGCGGCCAGCACGATCAGGGGGACGCCGAGGAGCAACCCGACGGCGAGGATGTAGGTGCCGTTCAGCAGGGCCAGGGTAAGCGAGCCGGCGAAGTACCGGCCGAGGATGTCGTAGACGAGGTTCCCGCCCCGGTCGACGCGGGGCCAGAGGTGCGCGGGGACCAGCCGCTTCGCCCGGGCCACGAGGGTCTCGCCGTCGAGCAGGAAGGCCAGGGTCAACAGCAGGACCTGCACCACGCTCGCGATGCCGAGGACCGCCCGGTCCATCGCCTGGCTGACGCTGTCGGTCGTGACGCTCCCAGGCAGCTCCTCGAGCCAACGGTCGGACTTCGCGGCGATGTCGGCCTCTTCGATGCGGTCGCCGACCACCGGGAACTCGTAGAACTGCTCGAGGGTGGCCGGGAGGTCGTCGGAGAACGCCGCCGCCTGGCGGACCGCGGGCGGCACGAGGAGCACGGCGACCAGGACCAGTGCGCCCACGAGCCCCGCGGTGACCGCTGCGGTGGCGGCGCCACGGGACAGACCTCGGTCCTGGAGCAGGCGCACCGGCCGATCGAGCGCCAGGGTGAGGATGGCGGCGATCACGACCTTGGTGAGCGAGTCGGTGGCCGACTCGGCGAACCCGGCGACCACCAGCAGGGCGAGGAGCCCGAGCGCCAGGTGCAGGTAGGAGTGCCAGTCGACGACCGCCAGGATGCGGCCCTCCTCGATGCCGATCTCACGCGCCGACGGCGTTGCGTCCGATCCCGCATCGGTCATCGTCGGTAGCCTAGGTCGGTGCCTCCAACCGACCTGGGTGCCCATCCGGGGTGGACGGCGCGCCGGGTGCGGGCGTCGGGCTCGTCGGTGCTGCTGGCCATCGCCACCATCGTCGGCGTCATCGTGGCCCGCAACGTGTTCCTCGCCGCTCGCCAGCCGTTCGGCTGGGTGGTGGCCGCCGCTGTCACCGCCCTGGTGCTGTGGCCGATCATCGAACGGCTGGATCGCTGGCTGCCTCGGGCGCTCGGCATCGTCTTGACCCTGCTGATCGCCGCCGCGGCCGTGGTCGGGCTGTGGCTCGCCGTCTCGAACGAGGTCCAGGGCCAGCTCACCCAACTGCAGCGGCGACTGCCGGCGGCTGCGGCCCAGCTCGAGGAGCAGGGCGGGACCGACGGCGTGCTCGCCGAGCTCGAGTTCAGCGACCTCGTGCGCGACCTGGTCGACCAGACGTCGGAACGGGTGGCGCCCGAGCCGACCATCGAGGACGCGGCGGGGACCGCGCCCGCCTTCTTGGTCAGCGGCATCCTCGTGGTCTTCTTCCTCATCTGGGGCCCGTCGATGCTGCGAGGCGCCCATCAGCAGATCAGCGACGACGAGCGGCGCGACCACGTCGGTGCGGTCGCATCCCGGGCAGCGCGGCTCACTCAGCACTACGTCGTCGTCGCCGCCGTACTCGGGATCGTGGCGGGCGTGGCCGGCGGTCTGCTGGCGGCATGGGCGGGCCTCCCCACCCCGCTGGTGCTGGGCGTGGTGCTCGGGGCCGCCAGCGTGATCCCCTACGTGGGCATCGTGTTCGGGGCCATCCCGATGCTGCTGCTGGCGTTCGCCTCGCAGTCCGACGGCGAGGTCCTCGTCTTGGGCGTGGCCGCCGTGGGTCTCCAGGCGGCCTACACCACGGTCCTGCGCCGCCTGTCCCAGCGGGGCGTGCTGCGCGCCGGTCCCGCGGTGATCGTGGTGGCTGCCCTCGTGGGCTCAGACCTCTACGGTCTCGGCGGCGCGCTGGTCATGGTGGTGGTCGGCATCTTCGCGATGGCCGCCATCGAGGCCGAGGCCGAGCCGCTGCCGAGCGAACCACCGCTGGGCGAACCGACGACGGGCGAACCGGCCGGTCGAGCATCGGCGTAGGCGGCGCCGCGTTCGTTCCCGCTGGGCGACGTGGCCGCCATCGCCGAGTCCTGCCGGGTCAGCCGCCGACGCGGGCCGCGTACTTGGCGCTCGACAGGAGCTCAGTCAATAGGGCAGCGTGGGTGGTGCCGGCCTTCTGGCGGGCCACCCAGTCGTCGGTCTCGGCGACGGTGGCAGCGCGGCCCATCAACAAGATGTAGGCCACGGCCACGTCGGTGTTCTCGGCCTGGCGGCGCTTGTACTCGTTGGACTCCGAGAACCCGGTCATCACCGAGCCGCGCGTGCGACGCTTCCGGTCGAGCTGCGAGGTCCAGTAGTCCACACCCGAGGGATCCGACGCTCGGCCCAGCACGTCGGTGTAGATCCGGGTGACGAACTGGCGGTTGGTGAGCGTGCCGTACTTGCGCTTGAACTCGCTCGACGAAGCGAACGAGTCCGCCATCCGGTTCAGCGTCCAGGTCCCGGAACGGCGGCGGCCGATCCAGAACTTCAGGCCGCTGGCATCGGGGGCGCGACCGAGGAAGGACCGGTAGAGGCGGGTGGTGGCGTCGACGTTGGCGGTGTTGTCCGCGCTCGTGCGCAGCGCCGTGACCAGGTCACCCTTGGTCTTGGCGCCCGACGTCAGCTGCGACACCCACGACGACCGCGCCGAGGCGGACGGGGCGGAGTTGGTGACGTCGCGGTACTGGCGGGTCACGAAGGCCGACCAGGAGGCGAACGGCGCCCACGGGGCGATCGGCGCCACGGGTGTCACGCTCGTCGAGGCCGCTGACGGGCTCCCGGTCCCCAGGGCGTTGGTGGCCGCCACCCGGAACGTGTACGCCGTCCCGTTCGTCAGGCCCGTGACCACCCGCGACGTCCCGGCACCCGGAGAGGCGACCGGCGTCTGGGCCGTCGCCCCGATGAACGGCGTCACCACGTAGCCCGTGATGGCGCTGCCACCGGTGGACGCCGGCGCCGTCCACGACACCGTCGCCTGACCGTTCCCGGCGGTCACGGTCACGGTGGTCGGTGCCCCGGGCACCGCGGCGGGGGTCACCGCGGCCGATGCGGCCGACGGGGCGCCCGTCCCGATGGCATTGGTGGCCGCCACCCGGAACGTGTACGCCGTCCCGTTGGTGAGGCCGGTGACCACCTTCGAGGTCCCGGTGCCCGACGAGGAAACGGGCGCCTGCGCGACCGCACCGACGAACGGGGTGACCACATAGGCGGTGATCGGGCTGCCACCGTCGGATGAGGGCGCGGTCCAGCTCACGGTCGCCTGACCGTCGCCGGGGGTGGCGGCCGCAGACGTCGGGGCACCAGGCGCGCCCGGCGGGGCCTGCGGGGTGACCGCGCTCGATGCGGCGGAGGCGGAGCCGGTGCCGACGGCGTTCACCGCTGCGACGCGGAACGTGTACGCGGTGCCGCTGGTGAGGCCGGTCACGACCCTCGACGTACCGGTTCCCGGCGAAGACACCGGCGTCTGGGCCGTGGCCCCGATGTAGGGCGTCACGACGTACCCCGTGATGGGGCTGCCGCCGTTCGACGCCGGCGCCGCCCACGACACGGTCGCCTGCGCGATGCCTGCGGTGGCCGCCACCGCGCTCGGGGTCCCCGGGGTGGTCGCGGGCGTGACCGGGTCAGATGCCGCCGAGGCGGAGCCCGTGCCGGCCGCGTTCACGGCGGCCACCCGGAACGTGTACGCCGTCCCGTTCGCCAGGCCCGTGACCACCTTCGAGGTCCCGGTACCGCTGGACGCGGCCGGCGTCTGCGCCGTCGCCCCGATGAACGGCGTCACCACGTAGCCCGTGATGGCGCTGCCACCGGTGGACGCCGGCGCCGTCCAGTTCACGGTGACCTGGGCGTTCCCCGGTACCGCCGACACACCCGTGGGGGCACCCGGCACCGTGCGAGGGGTCACCGCCGACGACGCCGCCGACGGCGTGCCGGTGCCGACGGCGTTCACGGCCGCCACCCGGAACGTGTACGCCGTCCCGTTCGTGAGGCCCGTGACCACCTTCGAGGTCCCCGTGCCGCTGGACGCGGCCGGCGTCTGCGCCGTCGCCCCGATGAACGGCGTTACCACGTAGCCCGTGATGGCGCTGCCACCGGTGGACGCCGGCGCCGTCCAGTTCACGGTGACCTGGGCGTTGCCCGGCGTCGCGGTCACCGCGGTGGGCGCCCCGGGCACGCCCGGCGGGGTCACCGGCGTGACCGCAACCGATGCTGCGGACGCGGCGCCGGTGCCAGCCACGTTCGCCGCGGCCACCCGGAACGTGTAGGCCGTCCCGTTCGTCAGGCCGGTGACCGTCCGGGTTGTCGCCGAGGCATCGAACAGCGACGACGACTGCGCGGTCGCGCCGACGTAGGGCGTCACCACGTACCCAGTGACGGCGCTGCCGCCGTTCGACGCCGGCGCCGCCCACGACACCGTCGCCTGCGCGTCGCCCGCCGTGGCCGACACCGCGGTCGGGGCACCCGGCACGGTGCGAGGCGTCACCGCGGCCGAGGGGCCCGAGTCCTCTCCCGTCCCGGCCGCGTTCACGGCAGCGATGCGGAACGTGTAGCTCGTGCCGTTGGTGAGGCCCGTGATCGTCCGCGCCGTGCTGGTCGCATCGAAGCTCGTCGAGGACTGCGCCACGATCCCGATGTAGGGCGTCACCACATACCCCGTGAGGGGGCTGCCGCCGTTCGACGCCGGCACCGTCCACGACACCACCGCCTGGCCATTCCCAGGCACCGCCGACACCCCAGTGGGCGCACCCGGCACCGTCCGCGGGATCACCGGGGCCGACGCGACCGACGGCGTGCCGGTGCCGGAGGCGTTCATGGCAGCGACCCGGAACGTGTACGCCGTGCCGTTGGCCAGGCCCGTGACCACCCTCGATGTCCCCGTGCCGCTGGACGCGACCGGCGTCTGGGCCGTGGCTCCGATGTACGGCGTGACTACGTAGTCGGTGACCGCGCTGCCGCCGTTCGACGCCGGAGCGCTCCACGACACCACCGCCTGGCCATTCCCCGGCACCGCCGACACCCCGGTGGGCGCACCCGGCACCGTCCGCGGCGTCACCGGGGCCGACGCGCTGGAGGCCGCTCCCGTCCCCGCCGCGTTGGTGGCCGCCACCCGGAACGTGTAGCTCGACCCGTTGGTGAGCCCCGTGATCGTCCGGGTCGTCTCCGAGGCATCGAACAACGACGACGACTGCGCGGTCGCACCCAGGTAGGGCGTCACCACGTACCCCGTGAGGGGGCTGCCGCCGTTCGACGCCGGCGCCGTCCACGACACCGCCGCCTGGCCGTTCCCCGGCACCGCCGACACCTCGGTGGGAGCACCCGGCACCGTCCGCGGCGTCACCGGGGCCGACGCGACCGACGGCGTGCCGGTGCCGGAGGCGTTCATCGCAGCGACCCGGAACGTGTACGCCGTGCCGTTCGTGAGCCCCGTGATCGTCTGGCTGGTCGCGGTGGAGGCGAACGTGGCGGCGGTCTGGGCGGTGGCGCCGATGTAGGGCGTCACCACGTAGCCCGTGAGCGGGCTGCCCCCGTCGGAGGCGGGTGCCGTCCAGCTCACCGCCACCTGCTGGTCTCCCGCCGTCGCCGACACGCCTGTCGGCGCGCCGGGCAGCGATCGCGGCGTCACCGCGCCCGAGGCTGCGGACGCGGCGCCGGTGCCGGCCACGTTCGCCGCGACGACTCGGAACGTGTACACGGTGCCGTTCGTCAGCCCTGTCACCGTCCGGGTCGTCTCCGAGGCATCGAACAACGACGACGACTGAGCGGTCGCGCCGACGTAGGGCGTCACCACGTAGCCGGTGATCGCCGAACCGCCGTCGGAGACCGGCGCCGTCCACGACACCGTCGCCTCCTGGTCGCCGGGCACCGCCGAGACACCGGTGGGCGCACCGGGGACCGTGCGAGGCGTCACCGCGGCCGAGGGGCCCGAGTCTGCGCCGGCGCCGGCCGCGTTCACGGCAGCGATGCGGAACGTGTAGCTCGTGCCGTTGGTGAGGCCCGTGATCGTCCGCGCCGTGCCGGTCGCATCGAAGCTCGTCGACGACTGCGCCACGATCCCGATGTAGGGCGTCACCACGTACCCCGTGAGGGGGCTGCCGCCGTTCGACGCCGGCGCCGTCCACGACACCACCGCCTGGCCATTCCCAGGCACCGCAGAGGCAGCGGTCGGAGCACCCGGCACCGTCCGCGGCGTCACCGCGCTCGACGCCGCCGACGCCGCGCCCGTCCCCGCCACGTTGGTAGCCGCCACCCGGAACGTGTAGCTCGACCCGTTCGTGAGCCCCGTGATCGTCCGGGTGGTCGCCGAGGCATCGAACAACGACGACGACTGCGCGGTCGCGCCGATGTACGGCGTCACGACGTAGCCCGTGACCGCTGCGCCTCCGTCGGAGACCGGCGCGGTCCACGACACCGCCGCCTGCGCGTTCCCCGGCACCGCCGACACTCCCGTGGGGGCACCCGGCACCGTACGGGGGGTGACCGCGGCCGAGGGGCCCGACACCGCGCCGGTGCCGAACGCGTTCACGGCCGCCACCCGGAACGTGTAGCTCGACCCGTTGGTCAGGCCGGTGACGACCCTCGAGGTCCCCGTGCCCGGCGATGAGACCGGGGTCTGCGCCGTGGCCCCGAGGTAGGGCGTGACGACGTACCCCGTGATGGGGCTGCCCCCGTCCGACGCCGGCGCCGTCCAGGTCACCGTGGCCTGGCCGTTGCCCGCGGTGGCCCCCACGGCGGTGGGAGCGCCGGGGACCGCGGCCACGACGAGCGTGTAGGCCTTCGTGTCGGTCCAGCCGGCAGCGTCGGTGGCGCGCACGGTGATCGGGTAGCTGCCACTGGTGCTGGAGGTGCCGCCGAGCAGGCCACCACCGCTGAGCGTGATGCCGCTCGGCAGGGGCCCCGCAGCCAGCGTCCAGGTGATGGGCGCGGTCGTGCCCGCGTAGGTGATCGACAGCGCCTGCGAGTACGACGCGCCCGACACCGCGGCTGGGAGCGACGCGGGTGAGAACGCGAAGCCGTTCACGGTGATGGCGAGGGTGGTCGTTCCCGTCCGCCCGCTGCGATCGGTGGCCCGGACCACCGCGCTGAAGGTCCCCCCCACGGTCGGCGTGCCGGTGACCCAGCCGTTGTCGTTGAAGCGCATCCCGGTGGGCACCGACCCCGACTCCAGCGCCCACACGTAGGACGGGCGGCCGCCGTTGGCGTACAGGTAGGCCCCTCCGCTGCCGCCGAGCGGCACCGAGGTGTTGATGGCGGAGAAGGTGAGGGGCGCCGCCACGGTGATGGTCACCACCCGGCGACCGATGCGCGAGGCGCCGTCGGTGGCCTGGACGGTGAACGTGGCCGTCTGTGCGACGGTCGGCGTGCCGGTGATCACCCCGGCGCTGGACATGGCCAACCCGGTGGGCAGCGAGCCCGAGCTGACGGTCCACGTGTAGACACCGGTACCGCCGGCTGCGGCAACGTTGGTGGAGTACGCCGTGCCCCTCGTCGCCTCGGGGAGGTTCTGGGTGGTCACCGACACGCCGGCTGCCACCGTGAACGTCCGGGTGGCGGTCCGCGCCGCCGAGTCGCTGACCCGTACGGTGAAGGTGGCGTTCGCGGTGCCGGTGGGCGTGCCGGTGAGCGCGCCGTCGGCGCCCAGGGTGAGCCCGGCCGGCAGCGAGCCACCAGTGATCGACCAGGTGTACGGGGTCGTCCCACCCGCGGCGGCAAGGTTCGCTCGGTACCCGACTCCGGTGACCGTGTCGGGCAGCACCGTGGTGGCCACCGCCGGCCCGGCCGTGGTGGCCACCGAGAGGGAGTAGCGGCCGACCGACGCGTAGTCGCTGTAGCCGGTCGTGGCGATGTTGCCCTGGCCGACGCCGTCCACGCCCACGTAGTACGTGCCCGCGGTGAGCGCGCCCGAGGTGTAGGTCGCGTTCAACCCGCTGGCCACGTCGGCGCTGACCATGGCAGAGGCCGGGTCGGCCGAGCCCACCAACGTGCCCGCCGAGTTGTACACCGAGACCTTGGCATCGAGGTTCGGGTTCACCCCCGACGGGACCACAGAGAACGTGGTGGCGCCGCCTGCAGACGTGAACGAGAACATGTCGACGTCTGCGGTGCTGGTGATCTCGCCGGTGATCCCCGACGGCAGCGACGCGGGCAGGGCGGTCGCCGTCGCCGTCGTGTCGCCGTGGTCGTCCGCGGGCGCGGGCCCGCCGTTGTCGGCCACCACCACGAAGTCGTCCTCGGTGTTGGTCGCGCCGGGGTACTCGCCCTTGCTCCATTGGGAGATCGGCTTGTCGCCGCCTCCCATCAGCGCCGTCCACGCACCTGCTCCGGGGTAGTACTCACAGGGCTGGAGGCCGCCGGTGCCGCAACCCGAGGTCTTCCCGTCGTGGCTGAGCCCGAGGTTGTGACCCACCTCGTGGGTGATGGTCTCGGCCAGGTAGCGGGCGGTGCCGCCGGTCCCCGCGGTGGAGATGAACGCCGGCTGGTACAGCGATCCGCCTACCAGGTCGAAGACGCCCAGGTAGGCGACCCCGGCACAGTTGCACGAGCCGCCGATCACCGTGTCGTTGCTGATCAGCGCACGGGTCCCGTAGCGCTGGTCTGCCGTGGACGAACGGTCGATGGCGTCGAACCCCGGGTCCTCCGTGGTGACGTCGATGTCGAACGGGGCGAAATCCTCGCTGACGCGCTGCCAGACCCCTTGGATGGTCTCGCGCTCGGCGTTGGAGAAGGTGGCCGGGTTGCCGTCGGTGTCGAAGCCGACCGCGGTCCACGCCACGCCGTTGTTGAAGGACGACGCCCAACTCGACCCCGACAGGTGCATGCCGTCGAAGTCCAGGTAGACGACGCGGTTGGCATCCGGTCGGCTGTGGAGCTTGAACGTCTCGGCGTACGGCAGCACCGCGGCCTGCGGCTCGGGGATCCCCGCGCTGGCGAGCGCCGCCGGCTCGGCCGGATCGATGTAGAAGGGCCGGCCGCAGGCGTCGACCCAGAGGGTGTCGTCTTCCAACAGCGCGTCCTGCAACTCGTCGCCGGTCAATCCCGCCGCGCCCGCTGCCGCGTCGATGTCGTCGCCCAGCCGCTCCACCGCCTGCTCGCCACGCGAGCGATTGGCACCGGTGGGAATGCAGGCGCTGGCGTCCTCGACAAGGTCAGCAGGCTCCTCGGTCACGGGCAGGGACGGGCGCGGCGCCGACACCGCCTCGTCCTTCGCTGCCGGGGGGTGAGGCTCGGCGGCGGCAGGCGCCAGCCCGACCATCGAACTGACCGCGATCACCGAGGCGGCCGCGACCGCCCATCCTCTGCGTACTCCCACCGGTTGGCCCTCCACCCGTCGCACCGAAGTCACGAACGGTACATCGGCACGACGGCCCGGGTCAGGAGGTCTCCATCGTCGCGGGCGCTCGGGTTCGCGTCCGAGGCCATCGGGGAACGCTCGTACGTGTTCTCCGATGGCAGGGGGCCGCCACGGACCTCAGATGGGGCGCGGTGCGGGGCCGACCTGACCGGCACGGAGCGCGCCGGAGACGGCGGCGGCTACCAGGGGTAGGCGTCGCCGGCCGGGCCGTACCTGGCCAGGACGTAGGGCGACAGCACGTCTTCGGGCCTCGGGGAGCGCCGGGCCAACTGAGGACGGACCCGGTGCAGGTCGGGAAGGCCGAACGCCGCCTCGTCGTCGTGCACGTCGACCTCACGGAGGTCATCGAAGTCGTGCGTGAAGGGATCGAGCCCGAGGAAGCGGGAGATCCCGTCCATCGTCGCGACCGGATCGGACACCAGGTCGTCGTAGGCGATCAGGTGGAACGACTCGGGGTGGGCGCGGGCCTGGGCCACGCTCAAGATGGCGCGATCGATCTCGCCGTTCGGTCGCATCAACCAATCGCAGCGGGCATCGTCGACCGGACGGTACTGGGCCGGGTAGAAGTCGGTCCTCGCCATCGCCTCGTCGATGAAGTTGGTCTCGGGGTGCGCTCGGGCCTGGGTGACGAACGAGGCGAGCACCTCGAGGATCGGCCGCACCGTGGCGAGGATCCGCACGTCGGGGTTCAGCAACCGGGCCAGCCTCAGGTTGTACGGCGTGCCCCAGGCCCGGTTCTTGTCGATGACGACCGGCGCGTCGACGTCGGCGTAGAACGTCTCGGCCGAGGAGCGGATCATGTTGGCGTAGCCCTCTCGGCGGAGCCCGGCCCGATGGGATTCGAGACCGGGGATCTGGGTCTCGAGCAGGTACATCACCTGGAGCAGGTCGGTCTGGGGGCTGGCGTAGACGTCGGGCCGCTGGTTGAGGATCACGGCCAGCACCGTGCTTCCCGACCGGGGCAGTCCGGCTAGGAAGTGGAACGTCTTGGGCACGCCAGGGACTCCCATCGAGGCGACGTCAACTAGTGTTACTACAACTGGGGGCCCGCGGTGGTCGCCCCGAACCGGAGGGACAGATGGCAACCTGGACGCAGCGGTCCGGCCTCGAGGTCGAGCGAACCGAGGATGCGCTCCTGGTCCGCGATGTGGACGCCGACACCCTCCACGAGCTCACCGGCGAGCAGGCCGCTGC
Source organism: uncultured Iamiaceae bacterium (assembly GCA_964501845.1). Lineage (GTDB taxonomy): Bacteria > Actinomycetota > Acidimicrobiia > Acidimicrobiales > Iamiaceae > Aquihabitans. The sequence goes on along the minus strand of CAZCVS010000029.1, from coordinate 496 downwards.
CTTCGAGTGGGCCGAACGAGGCCAGGACCCCGTGCCCGCGCACCTGCGGGATGCCTTGGCCTCCCTCGTGGAGCTCCGTCTGGTCAAGTCCGGCGGGTGGAACCGTCGCCGGGTCCTCACCGGCGCCGCTGCGGTGGCGGCCGGCGTCGCAGCCGCCGCCGGCGTCCGTGCCATCTCCCGTATTGAGGCCGTGGCTGCCCAGTCCGGCTCGGCGCCGACGACCCCGCCCGCCCCCACCACCCTCAACCTCACCTACCAGTTGGTCGCAGGTGGGGCCGGTGCGCAGCGCACCGGCACTCAGTCGGCCGTCGGGATCGGTTGGTACCCCGTCACCGTCGGAGTTGCGTCGAGCACCGGGGTCAGCAGCGGCATCGGCCTCCCGACCCCGGTCAGCGCCACGGACGGTGCTGCGGGCAGCGAGGGCGTGGCGGCCGGCGGCGGCAGCACCGGCTACAACCTCAACAGCGGCGGCGGCAGCACCGGCTACAACCTCAAC
>CAZCVS010000028.1:0-15025 GCA_964501845.1 uncultured Iamiaceae bacterium | reverse complement strand
CCGCTCGCCGACACCATCATGCGGGTCTGATGGGCGCGGTCACCGACCCGGTGGACGCCGCGCAGGCGGCCGGGCTGACCTACGTGAGCGACGAGGATCCGGGGATCCGCCGCGTCCGAGCCGGGAGCGGGTTCCGGTACCTGAGCACGGGTGGCGCCGCGGCGTCCGCGCGGGCGAAGGCGCGCATCTCGGCCCTCGTGATCCCGCCGGCGTGGACCGAGGTCTGGATCTGCTCGTCGCCCAAGGGCCACATCCAAGCCGTCGGCCGTGACGACGCCGGCCGCAAGCAGTACCTCTACCACGAGCGCTGGACTGCGGCGCGCGACGCCGACAAGTTCGACAACCTGGCGGCGTTCGGCCACCGCCTCCCCACCGTGCGCGACCGGGTCACGGCCGACCTGAAGGGTCGAGGACTCAGACGCGACCGGGTGCTGGCACTCGTCGTCCAACTGCTCGACGACACCCTCATCCGCGTCGGCAACGAGGCATCGGCCGCGCGGGACTCGTTCGGGCTGACCACGATCGAGTCCCAGCACGTCGACGTCGAGGGCAGCGCGGTCGCGTTCGATTTCACCGGCAAGTCGGCGGTGGAGCACCACGTCGAACTGCGCGACCAGCAGCTCGCCCGACTGGTCCAGGCCTGCGACGACGCCGACGGCGACCAGCTCTTCTGCTACCTCGACGGCCAGGAGCTCGTCGACGTCACGGCCGACGACGTGAACGCCTACCTCCGGGCCGTGGGGGGCGACGAGATCAGCGCCCGGGACTTCCGCACCTGGGGCGGCACCGTGTCGACCGTCCGAGACCTCGGGCCGCTCGGGCTCGAGGACCGCTCGACCGCCGCGTTCCTGGCCGCGGTCGATGTCGCCGCCGAGCGACTCGGCAACACCCGGACGGTGTGCCGGGCCAGCTACGTGCACCCGGCGGTGGAGCCGGCCTTCGAGTCTGGCGAACTGGCTGCGGCGTGGGCGGCATCGCGGCGGTCGAGCCGCTACACCCGAGCGGAGCGGGCGACGCTGCGCCTGCTCGACCGCTGATCCGATTCACGGAGCGTTCGCCGAGCACCGCGGGCCCTGAGCGCCGCGCTGATCAGGCCTTCTGGCGAGCGTCCGGCGTCATCCACGACAGATCGTCGGTCGGCGCTGAGGGCTCGGCGGGCAGGACGACGATCGGGCCAGGATCATCGACCGCTGACCCCGGGGCGCTGGAGGTCTCGAGTGACTTGACGACGAGATCTCGCACCCGGTTGAGGCGGGCGGCGGCCTCGCGCTCGACGGCGAGGGTCCGCTCCAGCTCGGCGCGGGCCTCGGTGAGCTGTGCTTGGACGCGGCCCTCCGCCTGCTCGACGATGCTGGCCGCAAGGGCCCGGGTCTCGGCCTCCACCCGCTCGGCCTCGGCTCGCGCCGCCTTGGCGGACAGGCGAGCATCGGCGAGCTGAGCTTCGGTGTCGGCGATGCGGTCCTGGGCGCCGCGCTCCGCCTGCGCCCGGATGTCGGCCGCCTCGAGCTCCGCGTCCGCACGGACCGCCGCCGCCTCGCGTCGCAGGTTCGCCCGAACCTCGATGGCGACCGCCTCGGCCCGCTCCACGAGCTTGGCGGCCTCGGCCTGCGCGGCCTCGAACACGTGGGCGATCGCTTCGCTGGTGTCGCCCCAGCGGCTGTGGTCGGTGGCCGGAGCCTCGTGGGCAGCGGGTTCGAGCCCGCCGGCGGGGGCGGACGCCGTCAACGCGCGCGCCAACTCGGCGAGGTAGGTACGCACTTCCGTACGGTCGTATCCCTCGGGCACGATCGCGAACTGTCGGTCGGCGATCTCTTCGGCGGTGCGGTCCATGGTGGCGGTCTCCTGGGTGGACGGTCTCTGACGAGCGGTAGATCAGCGATGGTGGGTCAGGCGGCCTCGGTCAGCCGGAGCGCGGGGGTGAGGAGCGGAGCCGGACGAGGAAGTCGGCCTCGCTGAGCTCCAGCCAGTCATCCGCGTCGATCACGCTCGGTTCCAGGACTGGGAGGGGCGCGGCTTCGTTGGACAGCTCCGACGAAGCGTCGTCGAGTGCTGCATCGAGGTGCTCACCCAGCTCAGCCGGTTCGATCAGCCCGGTCGGTTCGGTCGGTTCGGTCGGTTCGACTCCGACCTGGTCGGACGAGGTGATGCCCAGGTGGAGACGCTCGCAGCCGATGCCGGCCCGGAGCGTGGGTTGCGCGGCAGCTTCGGCATGGGCCAGCAGCGCTTCGGCATCGTTGTGGAACCCATCAGTGGTCACGAGCACGGTCGAGCACCAGGGATGGACCAGCGCGTCCCCCAACGGGACCGCCCCCACCAGCCGAGTTCGGATGTGCTCGGACCAGGCTTCGGCGTCGCGGGTGTCCTCACGCACGGCGACGAACGAGTTCGCCGAGCATCGAGCGACGCGCCTTCCTTGACCGTCGTCGGCCTCGCAGATCCGCTGCGCGAGGACGCGCAGCACCTCGTCGCCGGCCGCGGGGCCGGACCGCTCGACCATGGTCTCCAAGCCGTGGGCCTGTACGAACAGCAGGGCGACGCCGTTGCGGTCGACGCCCTGGGTCGTGCCGTCGAGGGCCGCGATGAGCGCGGCGCGGGTCAGCACCCCGGTGCCATCGTCGACCTCGGACTCCGCGGCGACCGCCGGGATCGCACCGACGGTCTCGGCCGATCGAGCGGCCTGGCGGCGGAGGCGGGCGCGGGCGTCGGAGTAGCCCGATCGCCAGACGAAGACGCCGAGCCCGGCCAGGCAGCCGCCGATGATCAGCGCCCACCAGGGGAACCCCGGAAGCTCCGGTACGGCGCCGGCGCGGTCCAGGTCCGAGCGCGGGGTCGGCGTGACCCGCTTGGCGGTCACAAGGATGCGATGGCTGTTGATGCCGAGCGGGGTGCAGGTGATCAGGGTGACGAGGTCCTTGCCCGGCGAGGCGCGCAGCGAGTCGGTGTCGTCGGGCTCGACGACGCGCGTGTTGTTCACCTCATACGTCAGCACCTCGCCGAACACCTCGATGGTGAAGCGGTCGCCGACGTCCGCCCGGTCGAGGTGGCTGAACATGGTCGCCTGGGCCAGGCCGCGGTGGCCGGTGATCACCGAGTGGGTGTCGACGCCCCCGATGGGAAGGTGCGACCCTTCGAGGTGGCCGGCGCCCTTGAGGAGCGTGTCCTCTTCGGTCCCGTGGTACACGGGGATGTCGATCTCGGCTGCCGGGAAGCGCAGTCGAGCCATCACTCCGCTGTCATCGACGCGCAGCATGTCGTCGTAGACGAGGCGTTCGTCCGACGAGGTGCCCGTGCCCCGCGGCACGTGGGAGCGGGCGAGCACGTCGACACCGGTGGTGAGGGCGTCGTTGTACTCGCGAGCTCGCTTCAGCTGCGTCTCCGCGTCCGGCCTCACGTCCTTCTGCTTCGCCTGGTAGTCGCGCAGCACCTTCGACTGGTTCTTGGCGGAGGCCCACTGGGCGACGGATGGGTACATGAGGATGCCGAGGCCGACGATGGCCATCACCACGATCACGCACGTCAACAGTCCTGGTCGCCAGGGACGCCGCTGCTTCGCCTGCCCCATCGGGCTCACTCCTTGCCGGACGCACCGACACCCGGACCGCACGGCCCGGGTGTCGGCATCAATGGGAAGAGGGTCGTGGGGACAGGCACGGGTGTGCCTGCCCCCATCGCTGCGTCAGGGCAGCGTTCGGCCCTCGGTCAGATCACCGCGTCCTTGCGACGGCGGGTCGCCATCAAGACGACGGAGCCGGCGAGGAGCAGGCCGCCGCCGACGATCAGCAGGGTCCGCACGGCGCCACCCGTGAGGGGCAGTTCCGTGACCTGCTGCTTCACGTTGGCGATCTCCACGTCGAAGGTGGCGGTCTGGCCGATGGTGACCGCAACCGCGGTGTAGGCGGCGCTGCCGGTCGGGGTCACGAAGCCCGCGGGGGCCTTGATCTCCCTGACGAAGTAGCAGCGCTGGGTCGCAGCCTGGTTCGGATCGTTGTCCGAATCGGTCACGAACAGGCCGGCGATGCTCACGTTGCCGTCTTCGTCGGAGGTGAACACGGTGTCTCCGCCGACGTTGATCGCAGCGCCCGTCGGGGCACCGCTGGCGCAGCTGGCCGCGTAGGGAGCGTCGGACGCGTAGACCTCGAACTCGGCGCCTTCGAGACCCTCGGTGGTCGCATCGGCGTCGACCTTGGAGATGACCAGGTCTCCCCACTGGGTGGTCACGGGGTTGGACGGGGTGCCGTTGGAGTCATCGCTGGTGTCAGGGTTGTTGGTGAACAGGATCGCGGTGTTCTGGATGGAGCCGTTGCCGAGCTCGGCGACGACACCGGCGAACACGACCTCGACCTCTTCGCCCACGTTGGCGTTGATGACGGCCGGGTCGATGGTGACCAGGAGCGTGTTGCCCGAACCGCCGACCGTGTAGCCCCCAGGGCCCTCGGTCAGGGTCGTGCCACCGACGGTCACCGAGGCGACCGAGACCGGGGACAAGCGGCTGTCCAGGGTGTCCTTGAGGATGAAGCTGGTGTAGGTGTCACCGGGGGGGAGCACCTGGATCGTGGTGGTGACGGGGAAGGTCACGGTGCTGCCGAGGCCGAGGCCGTCGGGAGCTTCGACGGTCTTTTCGACCGTGTTCACCACGTTCTTCGGGAAGGCGTGCACGTCGTAGACCCAGTCGCCCTCGAAGGGGGTCGGGATCGTGGCGACGAACGGTGCCGCCGCCAGGACCGCACCGGCGGGCAGGGCGGTCTCGCAGACGAGGTACGCACCGACCGGGAGGCCGGAGGCCACGCCGACGCCACCGGTGGTGACCACCGGCGGGAGCGCGGTGCCGAAGCGGGCATCGGTGCCGGCCGCGGCGGCGCTGCAGTTGGCCGTGGTGGCCAGGGCGTCGCCCGCAGCGGCCCATCCGTCCCAGTCGCCGGATACGGCGGGATCGAACTCGGTCGTCGACACCGGGTACAGCGTGAAGGTCGCCTCAAGAGGGTCACCCGCCGGGTCCGGCAGGACCGAGCCGTCGGGGGCGCCGGGGGCGGAGCCGTTCTCGGCGTACTTGTGGATCGTCAGCGAGCCGAGCGCATCCTGATCGATGTTGCCGGGTGCGGACTGGGCCGAAGCCGACGTCGCTCCGATCGACATGGTGGCGAGGCACAAGGCCAAGCCCAGTGCAGCAAGTCGAGACTTGCGGCGTCCGTTGTGTGCGGTCATTTGCTTGTTCTCCTTTGTTCGACCGCAGCGGATGCGGCGATCTCTCGGTTCGAGGTCCGGGATGAACCGGGCCTCATGGGGTGTCTCGTCCACCAGTGGTGGACAAGCTGGTGCGGCGCCGCCGGACCTCGACGAGCACCAAGAGGCTCGCCAGAAGTCCTGCGCCTGCGATCAAGAACTGGTGCTCACCCATGCCGCCGGTGAGCGGGATCAGCGGAACGTCCTGCTTCTCGTTCTCGAACGGGTCGCCGAAGACGTGGCCCAGGTCGGCAGCCGCGATCGTGAATGGCCACGCCGTCGTGTCCAGCGCAAAGCCGGGCGGGGCCTTGGTCTCGGCCAGGGTGTAGCTCCCCCAGTCGAGGCCTTCGACCGTGAAGCGGCCCTTGGCGGGGTCGGTGTCGGGACCGGTGCACGGCAGCGCCACGCAGTCGGTCACCGGCAACGAGGCGGTCGCAGGCGACGGGCCGACGATGACCCACTCCGAGCCGCCCAGCGCCTCGTCGGTGTCGTCGGCGTCGACCTTCTCCCACGAGACCGAGCCGGGCAGGTCCGTGTTGGTCAGGGTGCAGACCCAGGCTTCGCCGTCATCGATCTCCACGACGGGGTCGTCGAGGTCGAGCGGCTCGGCGCCGTCGTCGTCGCGCTCGCAGACGATGCCCGTCAGCTCGTAGCCCGGAAGCTGGGCCTCACCGATCTCGAGCTCGCCCGGGTCCACCTCCTCGGTGTCGCCCGAGGTGAACTCGATCACGGGCCCGCTGGGGCTCGTGGGGGTGGCGGTGAGCTCGAAGTCCTCGGGATCGGCCGCGCCTCCGTGGTCGTTCTCGACCTCCTTGATCAAGGTGAGCGTCGGCGACGGGGTGGGGGTGTAGCTGTTGGTGACGGTGCAGGTGATCATCGCCCCGGCGACGGGCGTGACGGCGTGGCCCACGGCCGGGTTGAACGCAGCCGAACCGGGGCTGCCGGTCGTCCCGGTGACGCCGCCGCTCGGGAAGGGCCCCGTGGTCACCCCTGCGGTGTCGACGCAGCTGATGGCCTTGGCGTAGGGCGTGAGGTCCGTGCTGCCGGCCCCGCCCTCGGTGAGGTAGTAGGTGGCAGCGGGGGTTGTCGGGTTGAGCGTGGTGGTGCCGGTTCCCGTGGTGATGGTGCTGCCGCTGCCCGTGGTGGTCGCCGCGCCGGTGGTGCCCACGATGGAACCGCTGATCGACCCCTGGCGGATCTGCATCGTGAACTGATCGCTCGCCGAGGCGCGAGTGCCGTCGAGCGCCTTCCTCAAGGTGATCGCCGAGGGCGGTGACGGCGGCGAGAGCGCGTTGGTGAAGGTGCACTGAACGGCCGATCCCAACGTGGTGGACGGCATGGTGAACGTGCCGGTGGTGCCGGTGCCGCTGGCGACGGCCGCGTTGCCGTTCGCGGTGTCGATGCAAGCCCACGTGGTGTGGTAGTTCGCGAGCGAGGTGGTCCCCGCTGCCGTCTCGGTGATGGTGTACGTGGTGCCGTCGAGCCCCAGCACCGGACCGGCGACCTGCGGTTGGATGCCAGTGGCGGTACCGGCCGTCGTGGCCGTGTTGCCGGCGCTGATGCCGCCCCCCGTGATCGCCAAGCCGAACTGGTTCCCAGCGGCAAAGCGCCCATCCGGCAGGTTCTTGCGGAGCCGGATGGAGTTGGCCGACTGGCAGCTCGCCAGATCGACGATCGAGTCGGCGGGCGTGGCCGTGCTGAGGATCGCACCCGTCTGAGGGTCCACCCGCAGGAGCTGGGCGTTGGTACCGGTGGTCCCGATGACCAGCGATCCATCGGCGACGAACGCAGCCGCGGCGTAGGACCCGACACCGCCCGGGAGGCCCGTGATCAGGGTGGTCGACAGCTCCGTCGACCCAGCGGTCGTCGGAAGTGCCCCGTTCACGCGGACCAACTGGCCAGGGTCGCCGGGAGCGCCAGCCGCCACGCTGGGGTTCGTCACGAGGTAGAGCGTCCCGGCGGCGTCGAACGCGAAGTCAGCGTTCCCGGTGGGGCCGATGATGCGAGCTACCCGGCTGGGCTGCATCACACCGGTCGAGGGATCGAACGCGTAGACATCCCACGCAGGGATCCACGGTGGTGGCGGGAAGGTGACATCCGGCGGGACCACATGGGCGAAGTAGTAGACGCCGTTCACCGGGTTGACGGCGCCGGCGAGCACGAGGGGGCCGACCGGCTTGCCCGGCGGGGGGGTGTATCCGGTGACCTGCCCGGTCACCACATCGACGCGGACCACATTTCCAGCGCCCGTAGGGCCCGTCATCTGCCCCCACCCGTACAGGTACGGGCCGCCACCTGGTGGGATCCCGATGGCGTTCATGCTCGATGTCTGGGGGAAGGTGCCAACGATGCTGCTGGCGCCCGTCACGGCGTCGTACTCACGCACGACAGGTGGGTTTCCGGCGTTGACGCCGTACACGGTGTCGCCCGTGCACTCCAGCGGATCCGGAGGGTCGACGGGCCCCGGCGTGTTGGTGAAGGTGCACTGCACCGCCGATCCCACCGTCGTGGACGGCATGGTGAACGTGCCACTCGTGCCAGTACCGCTGGCGACGGCCGCGTTGCCGTTCGCGGTGTCGATGCAGCTCCACGTGGTGGCGTAGTTGGCGAGCGAGGTGGTCCCCGCCGCCGTCTCGGTGATGGTGAAGGTGGTGCCGTCGAGCCCCAGCACCGGACCGGCGACCTGCGACTGGATCCCACCGCCGGAGCCGGTCGTCGTGGCCGTGTTGCCCGTGGTGAGGCCACCCCCGGTGATGGCCAGGCCGAACTGGTCCCCTGCAGCGAAGCGCCCGGCGGGCAGGTTCTTGCGCAATCGGATGGTGTTGGGCGTCTGGCAGCTCGCCAGATCGGCGACGGAGTCGGCGGCGGTGAGGACCGGGCCGATGACCGCGCCGGTCTGGGGGTTCACCCGGAGCAGGTTGTTGGGGGAGGCGGTCCCGACGATCAGGGAGCCGTCGGCCGTAAAGGCCAGCCCGGCGTACGGCGTGGAGACGAGCGGGAGGGTGGCGATCACCGTCGATGACAACGTCGGCGGGGATGCGGACCCTGTTGTCGGAATCGGATCGTTGACGCGGACGAGCTGGCCAGGGTTGCCTGCGATGTTGGTGACCACGTAGAGCGCACCGGTGCCGTCGAACGCGATGTCACCGTTGCTCTGCCAGTTGGGGATGAGAGCCACCGGCTGGCCGCCGGACACCCAGGCGTTGGTGGTCGTGTTGAAGGCCCACAGCTTCAGCACGCCCGTCGTCGACGCGCGGCCGAAGTAGTAGAGGCCGTTCGCCGGGTTGATGGCCCCGACGTAGACGTTGCTCGAGTCCGTCGCCGCCCCCACCGGCGCTGGGTAGTACGTCGTGGTGTTGGTCTGGAGGTCGAGGCGGAGCACCTGTCCTGCGGTACCGGCCGACAGCGCGAAGCTCCCGAACGCGTACATGTACCGCCCTCCGCCGGATGGGAGGGCCAAGCCGTTGACGATCAAGAAGCCCGGGGTGTTTCCGAAGGTCCTGGTCGTCGTGCTTCGGCTGCCCGTCGTGGCGTTGTACTCGCTCACGACCCTGGTGACCTGGTTGATCCCGTAGACGGTGTTGCCGTTGCAGTCCGCCGTCCCGCCCGCGAGGGCAGCCTCGGCCGGGCGCGGCGACGACGCGACGGACAGCAGCGGCAGCGCCACGGCCGCGAAGGCAATGGCAGCCAGCACGCGCAGCGAACGGCCCTGACGACGACCCCGAGCACCGCGACGTGACCGGCGGCCGTTCAACGAGCTGTTCATCTGCTTCTTTCTCATGGTTCGGGATTCGCGTCCGATCAGGTCGCGCTCTGGTTGCGTTCTGTCGAGGTGCACCTGGTTCAACCACCGAGGACGCGCTTCGATGACGCCAGGCGCGGAGAAACGGGCCGAACGGCCCAGCTCACCGAGGTGCGACGTCGTGGGCCTCGGCACCGAGGTAGGCCGCACGCAGTCCCGTCCGGGCCCGGTAGGCGAGCGCGGCGGCAGCAGCCGAGGAGATCCCGAGGCGTTCGCCCACCTCGGCCATCGAGAGGGACTCGACCTCGGTCCACCACAGGATCACCTTCCACCGCGGCAGCAGGCCGTCGAAGGCGGCTTGCATCCGATCGTCGACCAGCCGTTCGATGGCATCGTCGATCGGACGGACGGGAGCGACCTGCACCTCGTCGACGGGCTCAGGCGTCTTGCGCCGGAGCAGGTCGAACGCCGTGTGGCGCACGGTGACGAGGAGGTACTTCAGGTGGTTGTCGCGCGGCCCGCCGCCGTTGTTGATCGCGGAGAGCACCCGAGCGAACGCCTCGCTCACGACATCGTCCACGTCACGGGCGGCGACGAACCGGGTGGCGAACCGGCGAGCATCGAACTCGTCGCGCTCGTAGAGCAGGCCGAACGCCGCACGATCGCCCGCGCGGACCCGGTCGAGGATCTCCGCGTCGCGGGTCACCTCGGGCGCGGCAGGCAGAGCGAGGAGGGTCGAGTTCATGCTTGGTCAAAGCCCCCGAACCCTGCGGTTGTCGCGTCAAGCGGCCCGTCAGTTCCTGACCCACAAGGTTCAGCTCTCGCGCGGTCGGGGTCTCCCGGAACTCGAGGGAACCGTCGAGCTCCAAGCTCCTGACGAGGGCCGACGCATCCGCCACGCCACCGAGCCCAACCCCTCGGGTGGGACCGCTGGACACGTCATGAACACCCGCGTTCAGGCTCTGCGCATTCAGTTCGGCGCGCTGCTCCCGCATAGTCCCCTGGGCCGAAGGGACTCCTCGGCACTTCCACCCCAAAGGCACAAGCCCACCCCGCCATGTCTCAGCCGATGTCAGACACGACCCTCCCCGCCGCAGGCGCGGGCGATGGCTCCGCCCCCTCGCCGGCCCACGCGGTGATCACCCGTCTCCAGGCGCTCCACGACCGGACCTTGCGACGCCACGCGCCGCGCCTGGTGCCGCCGAGCGATGTCGACGACCTCATCGCCGACACCTACCTGAGGGTCTACGTCGCCCTGCGGAACGGCCGGGGACCGACCGACGACGGGCTGGGCTACCTGATCGTGACCATGCGGTGCGCCGCCATCGCCCAGCAGCGTCGACGGACGCGATGCCCGGAGGTGCCGCTCGACGACGATCTCGACCTGGCCGACCACCGGGAGCCGGCCGCTTCGATCGATCCGCAGCTCATCGATGCACTGGGCGACCTCACCGCGCACCAACGCCAGGTGCTCTGGGCGACCGCCGTCGAGGGGCACACCCCTCGTGACCTGGTGGGGTCGCTGGGCAGCAGCCCCGCCGCCATCGCAACCGCGAGCTACCGAGCGAGGAAGTCCCTCCGCAGCGCCTTCCTCGATCGTTCGCAGGCCCTCGAGCACGTCGGACGCGATCGGCCGACCTGAACGCGGGACTGACGAGTCCGGTGCCCGCGTCGAAAGCCGTTGGATCCCGAGCCGCCGAGCAGCCCGCATCAGACGTACCGGACGCGGGCGAGCCGCTCCTCGAGCCCTTCGAGCGTCGCGGGTACCGGCTCCAGGGTGACCTCGATCTGGTCGAGATCGGCCAGCTTCAGGGCCCGGCCGTAGTTGGACGCATCGTTCTCGATGAGCACGACGACGCCGTGCGAGTCGAGCGCCGCGAGCGTGCAGCGACCGGTGAAGGAAGCCGATACCTGTCGGGCCAGATCCAAGAGGCCCTGCGTCCGGTCCAGGCCATGGCGGTCCCGCAGCCGCAGCAGCACCAGGCTGTGGGACTCGGGCACGGGCACGGGCACGGCGCGCCTCGCGCCGTAGAGCGCTTCGGCGCGGAGGATGAGGTAGCCGACCGTCGGCAGGCCGGTGAGCGGGTCACGGTACGGCGCGGCGAGGGTGGCCGCGATGACCTGCTCCGACCACCCTTCGGTCGCGGCCCGCACCACCATCCAGCAGGCCGCATCGCGCAGGTTCGATGCCGTGAACAGGTCCTCGAGGTCGTCGAGCAGCTCCGGCAACGTCCACCCCGACTGGCAACGGCTCCGCCCGTAGGCATGCGCGGCCTGCGCGATCACATCGCCGCTCACCACAGCAGCGGCCAGCGAGCCCACCGGGCCGTCGTCCCAATCGCCGGGCTCGCGCCCGAACCGCTGCACGGCGTTCTCCCGCCACCGCTGCACCACCCGCAGGGCACGACCCTCGTCGGGATGGAAGCTCACCCGGCCACCGCCTCAGGCGAGCGCAAGGATCAGCACCGCCACGAGGATCGCGAAGACGAGCCGGAACACGGCAGCGAGCCGCTCCACCTCTGCTCGATCTTGTTCAAGCACCCCGCCACCTCCTGCGCCGGCCGGTCGATCGTTGGACCTATGACGAGCACAACGGACCGCAGACCCGACCCATGACGCCAACCGTCGAGATGACGTGGACACGGACCGGCTCGAACGGACCGGCTCGAACGGACCGGCTCGAACGGTCCGGCTCGAGTCGCGCGCCTCGACCTGGACCCGATGTGGCTGGCCGTCATCTTCTGACCGTCTGGTCCGTTCCTCTCCGTGTGGAGACCCCTTGCCAGACCGACGCGGAGACCCGAGGGGAGCCCCGCTGCTACGCACGTGAACCGATCGTCGACCTCGCAACCGGACACGACGTGGGCCACGAGGTGTTGACGCGCCGGCCCACCCACGGCGTGGGCGCCGGCTGCCAGCTTCCTCACGGCACGCCGTGGCACGAGGCCGTCACGGTGGTCGAGGACGCGGTGGAGCGAGGGTGGACGACCGGGCCTGGCGCGCTGCACCTCAACGTCTTGGCCCGCGAACTGGCCCTGCCGAGCCTTCCTCGCGCCATCCGTCGCCTGTCCCCACCGGTCCGTTCACGTCTGGTGCTGGAGGTGACCGAGCACGAGCCGCTCGACACCGGCGAGCCGACCGTCGGCGCGGTCCTCGGGCTCCGGGCCCTCGGCGTGCGCTTCGCGGTGGACGACTTCGGCGAGGGCTGGGCGAACCTGTCCATGGTGCAGGCCCTCGTGCCCGACATCTTGAAGGTCACCCGCTCGACACTCGCCGGCGATGAGCCGTTTGCGCGGTGGGTAGTCCAGCTTGCCCGGTCCTTGGGGGCCGTCACCGTCCTCGAGCAGATCGAGACGCCGTCCGACCTCACCTGGGCTCGGCGCCTCGGCTTCGACTGCGGTCAGGGCTTCCTCTGGCCGGCCCTCCCCCTGGCAACACCTGGGTGAGGTCGTACTCCCCCGAACGCCCGAAAAGTCTCCGCAGGCGGAGGTAGTGTCGCCAGGCGAAAGGCCAGGTCGACAAACGGGGTTGCTCGAATGACCACGAGACGGTCGGCGGATGAATACGCACAAGGCGCCTTGGATCTGCTTGTCGAGGCGGGTCCTGCCCACCACTCCTTCGGGTTCACCGTGGAGTCGCTGGCATCGATCGCCGGCGTCTCGCGCTCCACGGTCTACGGGCACTGGGAGACGATCGCCGCGGCCAACGACGACCTCGGGACTGCGGCCGCCACCTCAGTGGAGGGCTGGCGCCACCGGCTGATCGAGCAGCCGCCGACCCTGGCCCTCGCCGACGCGGTCGCGACCGCCACCTCGGCACCGGCCGACGATCTCGGGCTCCTCGCCCGCCCGGTGGTCGCGGCGTGGGCACCGGGTTCTCCCGCCCGGTGCAAGCTCGCCGAGTGGGAGCGGGCCTGGCTCCAAGCGGTCGGCTCCTGGCTCGAGGCCCACGCCGCCGCGCACCATCGACGGTTCGCCGGTTCCTCCGAGGTCCGCTGGGCCTCCATCGGTCTGACCGCGTACCTGGAGGGCTGTCAGTTCGTCTACGGCTGCCACACCGCCGGGACGTTCGAAGGCTGGCCCGCCGTCGCACGAGGCCCGGTCGCAGCAGGGGCCGACCGCCTCGTTCGCCAGCTCACGAGTCCCGCCGACACCGTGGCCGACACGGCGCCGCACCGGATCCTGGCCCCTCCACTCCCGGCTCCGCTGGAGGCTGCCTCGCCCACCGCGGCACAGATCGTCGCGAAGGCGTGGGCGGCCGTTCGAGCATCGACAACGCCCGGCGGTGACCTCGTCGCCCCAGACCGGCTGGTGAGCATGGATCGCCTCAGCCGACGCCTCGACGTCAGTGAGCGACGGCTGTACGGGGTGTGGCCGACGGCCGCCGCCATGAACGGCGCCCTCGTGCAGCACCTAGCCGATCTCGACAAGGACCGCATCCGCACGGTGATGGTCGACGTGCTCGAGGAAGCGGACCGCCCCGAGGGTGCGGCCCGGACCTTCGTCGACGCCATGCAGAGGTTGGTGATCGTGCAGGACAACGAACCCCACCGACTGTTGGCCTTCGCCTTGGCATGGCTGGATCCCACCACGGCTTGCGCTCTCACCGAAGCAGTCGCCAGCACATGGTGGGACGGTGCGGTCGTCCGAGCCATCTTCGCGGTGCTCGGACGCCAACCGCTCCTCGAGGACGGGTTCCAGATCGACGGTGCCTACCAACTGCTCGTCGGCCTCGGCCTCGGCCTCCAACAGACAGCGCAGCTCCTCCCCGAGGTCTGCGGCGAGCTGGTGGACGAGCAGGCACCGCTGCTCGGGTCGCTGGTGCATCAGCTCCTGCTGGCGTTGACCGAGCCGATCGCAGCACCGCGAGGTTGACGGCGCCGTCGGGCGGGAACCAGGGCCCATGAGCGATCCCCAGCCCGTCCAGCCCGAAGTCCCGCCGACCCCGCCCGCGCCGGCCCCGCCCGTGCCCGAGCCGGGCGAGCCGCCGACGCCGTCACCCACGCCGAGTCCGGCACCGATGCCCGACCCCGCGCCCGTCCCACCGATCCCCGAGCCGATCACGCCGACGATCGGCTAGTGGTCTCAGCCGTCGGTCTTGGGGTTGGCCTTCACCGGCTGCTCCTCGTCGGACGGCTCGGCTTCGGGTGCGAGGTCGCCGTGGTCGGCACGGACGTGGAGGTCGGCCTCGTCCAGCACCGCTTCTGCCTCATCTTCATCCGCATCGGGGTCCGACTCCTCGAGCTGGGCGAGCTTGCCCTTGGCCTCGGCCCGCCGATCGGCAGTCGCCCAGCCGAGCGCCTCCTCGACCTTGCCGGCCGCCTGCTTGATGGTGCTGGGCTCGTTGTCTTCGTCGTGCGGCACGGTTCGCTCCTCGGCGTCGGTGGTGAGACCGTCCGGTACCCCGCCCGATCGTCGATCAGTCGGACTTGGGCTCGAAGCCCTCGTTCGCATCCGGGTCGGAGTCCCCGCCGGGGTCCGCGGTCGGCGCCGCTCCGTCGTCCTCGTCGTCATCGCCGCCTGCGACCCCCAAGCTGGCTGTTGGTGCGTGGAGCGCGGCGACGATGTCGGCGTCCTCCGGGCTGGCCTCGGGGCCGTAGCCGAGCACGATCACGCCCCCGGCACCGCACGCCGGACAGGTCGCGGCCACCGCCAGCACGAGGTCATCGGGGTCGGACGCGCCCTCGAGACGGCGCTGCTCGACCACGGCGAGGTCGCCAGCGGGAGCCGCCCGGCCGCAGGCGCCGCACACCACGGCCGGCTGGCCCTCGACCGGCTCACCGGCAGGCCGGTAGCTGCCCGCGAACCCGCTCGCCGCCAGGTCCCGCAGCACGCCGGTCAAGGAGTCGTTGTCGCTGGGCATGCCGTGGTCGGCGAGGTCGACGGGGTCTTCGGTCCGCATGGCAGGTTCCTCGGGTGGGTCGGGGCGACAGGTGGACTCGCACCGGCGAGCCTGTCCCCTGCCACTTCCCCGCTCCCACCGTCAGCAGACACCGAGGGCCTCGGGCCGTCTGGCTGGTCTGGCTGGTCTGGCTGGTCTGGCTGGTCTGGCTGGTCTGGCTGG
>CAZCVS010000027.1:7469-15148 GCA_964501845.1 uncultured Iamiaceae bacterium | reverse complement strand
CGCACCATCCGCCTGAACCCCAGGACAGGAACCGCCACCTCCAGAGGCGGGCCGATCCTGCGTGGCATCAGGCGAACCGGGGACCACGTTCCCCCCACACCCGTCGAGGGCGTCCGGACCAGCTGGGGCCGGGCGCCCTCGGCGCGTTCCCGGGGCCGGTCTCCGTCCCGAACCAAATACGAAGTTGGTGTGCGAATCGATGTCCTGCGCCGTTTCGCACACCAGGTTCGGTCGAGCGGGCCGTGATCGATGCCGGATCGGACCTCGTCGCTCGGACCCCCGGCCTCGTAGGCTTGTCGAGCCATGACCGACACCGCCGACACCGCTGAGACGCCACGCCGCTACCTCGTGCGCACGTTCGGCTGTCAGATGAACGAGCACGACTCGGAGCGGATCTCGGGGCTGTTCGATGCGGACGGGATGGAGGCCACCGACGACCTCGATGAGGCCGACGTGGTGGTCCTCAACACGTGCTGCATCCGGGAGAACGCCGACAACAAGCTCTATGGCACGCTCGGGCACCTCAAGTCGGTCAAGGACCGCAAGCCCGGGATGGAGATCGTCGTCGCTGGCTGCCTCGCCCAGAAGGACAAGGAGGGTATCCGCGAGCGGGCGCCCTACGTCGACCTGGTCTTCGGCACGCACAACGTGCACCGGGCCACCGAACTGCTCAAGGCCAGCCGCGAGCACGGTCCGCTCACCGAGATCCTCGAGGCCACCGTCGCGGATGACCACGAGCTGTTCCCGTCCGCGATGCCCGCTCGTCGCGACGAGGGCTACACCGCCTGGGTCACCATCCAGATCGGCTGCGACAACTCGTGCGCCTTCTGCATCGTGCCGGCGGTCCGGGGCGAGGAGATCTCCCGACCGTTCGACCGTCTGCTCGACGAGGTCCAGGGCCTGGCCGATGCCGGGGTCACCGAGGTCACCCTCCTCGGGCAGAACGTCAACAGCTACGGCCGGGACCTGACGCTGGCCGCTCGACAGGCGGGCGAGGACGTGCGCATTCGCCCCCTGTTCAGCGAGCTGCTGCGGGCAGTCGGTGCCGTCGACGGCATTCGCCGGGTCCGCTACACCAGCCCGCACCCCAAGGACCTCCGCCCCGAGACCATCGCGGCGATGGCCGAGACCCCCGAGGTGTGCGAGCACCTCCACCTGCCGGTCCAGTCCGGTAGCGACCGGGTCCTGGCCGCCATGCACCGCGGCTACACGGCCGAGCGGTACCTCGAGAAGTTGGCTGCCGCCCGCGCCGCCATGCCCGACCTCGCCGTCACCACCGACCTGATCGTCGGCTTCCCGGGTGAGACCGACGAGGACTTCGAGCGCACCCTGGAGCTGGCGGCGGCCGCCGAGTACGACTCCGCCTACACGTTCATCTACTCGCCCCGTCCCGGCACCGAAGCGGCGGAGCTGATCGACCAGTTCGTCGACCCGGCGGTCGTGGCCGAGCGCTTCGACCGGCTCAAGGCCGTGCTCGAGCGCAGCGCCCTGCGCAAGCACGAGGCCCGCGTCAGGCTGGTCGAGGAGGTCATGGTCGAAGGCCCGTCGCGCAAGGACCCGTCGGTCGTCACCGGCCGGACCCGCCAGAACAAGCTCGTGCACTTCGCCAGCGAGTCCCCGCTGCGGGTCGGCACGTACGCCGAGGTCCTCGTCACCGGTGCGGCGCCGCACTTCCTGCGGGGCGACCTGGTCGGCGTGACCGCCCCGGCCCGCCACCGCACCCGCATCGCCGTCACCGCCGGCTGAACCTGCTGTCGGTCGGTCTTCGGACGTCGGACGGCTCGAATTCCCGGCCCCTACGATCCGGAGGTGGCCACCTGGGAAGCGTTCGCGACCTCCGCACCCGATCTGGCGGCCGCAGGTGCGGGTCTGCTCACCCAGTTCGGGCCGGGTCTCGCGTTCCTCGCCACGGTGCGTGCCGACGGCGGTCCCCGCCTGCATCCGATCTGTCCGGTGATCGCCGACGGCGAGCTGTGGGCGTTCGTGATCACGGCGTCACCGAAGTGCGCGGACCTGCGGCGAGACGGTCGCTTCGCCCTGCACTCGTTTCCTCCCGAGGAGGTCGACGACGAGTTCGCGATCCGGGGCACGGCGGTCGAGGCCCACGACGTCGAGCCTGGCGACCCGGCATGGGTCCGGATCCAGGCGGCGACGACGGCATCGGTGGGGCGGCCCGACGAGACCCCGTTCCGCCTGCGCATCGACTCGGCGATGCTCGCCACCTACGAGGCGCGTGGGGTCTTCCCGCCCGCCTATCGCACGTGGCCGGCGTGACTCCCGTCCACCGCCTGCTCCCGGAGGGCGCGCCGCCGCCGCTGGCGATCGTGGGCACCACGGCCTCCGGCAAATCGTCGCTGGCGATGGCCCTGGCCCGCCACCGCGGCGACGTGGAGCTGGTGTCGGTCGACTCCATGCAGGTCTACAGGGGGATGGACATCGGCACCGCCAAGCCCACCGCCGCCGAGCAGGCCGAGGTCCGCCACCACGTCATCGACCTGGTCGACCCGTGGGAGCGCTTCGAGGTCCACTCGTTCCAGCGGGCCGTCGCCGACGCCTTGGAGGACATCGCCGACCGGAGCCGCAAGGCGGTCCTCGTCGGCGGCACCGGGCTCTACCTCCAGGCGGTGATCGATGGCTTCGAGATCCCCCGGCAGTTCCCCGATGTGGCCGCCGAGCTCGAGTCGGAGGACGACACCGCGGCGCTGCACGCCCGCCTGCTCGAGCTGGACCCGCTCGCGGCCAGCCGGATGGAGCCGTCGAACCGCCGGCGCGTCGTCCGGGCGCTCGAAGTGACGCTCGGCAGCGGTCGACCGTTCTCCTCGTACGGCCCGGGCGTGGGAACCCGGCCGGAGACGCCCATCCGCCAGATCGGCATCCGGCTGCCCCAGCCCGTGGTCGGAGACCGCATCGCCGCCCGTTACGACCAGCAGCTGGCCGATGGGCTCCTCGTCGAGGTGGAGCGCCTCGCCGACGGTCCGCCCCTCAGCCGCACCGCGGCTCAGGCCCTCGGCTACCGCGAGCTGCTGCGCCACGTGGCCGCCCAGCGGGCGGGCGACCCCGAGCCGACCCTCGCCGACGCGCTGGACGAAGCGGTCCGCCGCACCCGCGCCTTCGCCCGCCGCCAACGAGCCTGGTTCCGCCGCGACCCCCGCATCACCTGGCTCGACGCCGACCTCGACCCCACCGACCGCACCCAAGACGTTCTTGCCCTCGCCGAGGACCACTGGCCTTGACCCGCCCGTCGTGCACAAGTCGGTCGTAGGAACCCACAACCGCACGCGGCCCCCGCCCGGCCGGTCCACGCAACGGGATGGAGTGGCAAAGCCGCGTGCACAAGTCGGTCGTAGAGACGCACAAGTGCACGTGGCATCCCGTCTGGTCGGATCACGGGTGGGGAAGTGGCGGGGAGGCCTCGTGCGCCAATTGGTCGTGGCAACGCAAATGTGCACGCGGCCCCCGTCCGACCGGTCGATGGGCGGGCTAAGCGGCGGGAAGGCGTCGTGCACGTATCGGTCGTGAGGACCCATTTGTGCACGCTGCTTCACCGGATGGCGAGGGCCTTCGGGACGAAGGCGATGACCAGCCGGTCGCGCAGGCGGGTGGCGCCCGGCGCGATGTCGGTCTTGTCGATGTGGAGCAGCTCCCACCCGAGAGACTCGACCAGGCGATGCCGCTCCTCATCGGACGCCCAGCGGGCGGGTCCGTGCCACTCGACGGAGTCGTACTCGAAACCGATGTGGCGGTCCGGCCAGCCGCCATCGAGCCGAGCGAGGACAACGCCATCTCGGTCGCGGATCCGGATCTGGCGCTCCGGCGTCGGGAAGCCCCACTCGCCCAGGACCCGGAGGAGCCGAGCCTCAGCGGGGCTGCCGGGACGGATGGCCGGGCGCCAGACATCGATCAGCTCTCGTAGGACATCGTGGTGACCGACCAGCGAGGGGTTGCGGTTTGCGTCGAGGATCGCATCGATGCCTTCCGGGGTGGCCAGCCGCCGGTGCATCGCTTCGTCGACGAGCTTGCCGAGCCGCTTGGCGCCGAGCAGTGCGCTGCAGTCGACCAGGGTCCGGGCGCCCACCGTGGTGCGAATCCCGGCGATGAGCATGATCTGGTCCGGGGGCAGGTCGCAACGGTGCACCCGGGCGACAGGCGACCGGCCTGACGAGGTCGAAGGAACGGTCAGCCACGGAAGGGGTGGGCCCACGATGCTCAGGCCTGCCAGCTCCGCGGCGACGAGGTGGGAGATCACCCCATCGGGTCGGGCGAGCACCGCGACCATCGCTCGCTGGAGTCGGGTGACCGGCGCGCCGTGGACCCGGTAGATCCCGTGCGCCATCCGCTCCCACCGGCCGACGGCGACGCGTCGGCGGACCTGGGTGTGCGACAGGCCGGCACCGGCCGCCTGCCGCATGCTGATCAACCCATGCTGCTTCGCAGCCAGTGCACCGATCCGTTGGTCTGCTTGGGGGTCCATGCCGCCATGCTCCCGCGAGGGTCTGACAGTGAAGGTCCGCGTGCACCTGGGGGTCGTGGGGGCGCGTAGGTGCACGAGGTCGGGGCTCGGTCGGGGGTGTCGGGTGGTCTGGGTATGGAGGGTCGCGTGCGGTTGTGGGTCGTGGGGGCGCGTAGGTGCACGAGGTCGGGGTGCGGGTGGGTGCCGTGGGCAATCGGGGTCGGCAATCGGTGGTGGGGCTGCGAGACTGGGGGGACCATGACGTTCCGCCTCACCAAGCACCACGGACTCGGCAACGACTTCCTCGTCCACCTCACCGACGACGCCTCGGCGGTGGCGGACCGGGAGGCGTGGATCGGGCGCGCCGTGCGGTGGTGCCACCGCCACCACGGCATCGGGGCCGACGGGCTGCTCATCGGGCTCCACGGCACCGGCCGGGCAGACCTGGTGATGACGCTGATCAACGCCGACGGCTCGGTCGCCGAGATGAGCGGCAACGGCATCCGCTGCCTGGCCCAGGCCGAGGCCATGCGCCGCAACCAGGAGCGCGGCACCCTGGTGATCGAGACCGATGGCGGTCTCCGCACGGTCGAGTACGGCGCCACCGCCACGTCCGCCCGCCACCAGGGCGTCATCGAGGCCAGCGTCGACATGGGCCCAGCCGCCACCGGGCCGTCGGCCGACCGTCCCGCGCCCACCGTGGCCGGTGAGCGCAAGCGGGCCACGTTCGACCTGGGCAACCCGCACCTCGTCGTGCTGGTCGACGACCCGGCGGAGGTCGACCTCGCCGCCGCTGGTGCGGAGCAGGAGGCCGCGTTCGACGCCGGGATGAACGTGCACTTCGTCGCCCCGACCCCAGGCGAGGGCGACGCCATGACCATGCGGGTCTGGGAGCGAGGCGCCGGCATCACCGAGGCGTGCGGCACCGGCGCCACCGCCGTCGCCCGGGCGGCGCACGACTGGGGCCTCGTGGGGGAGCGGGTCACCGTGCACATGCCCGGCGGCGACGTCCAGGTCCTCGTCGGCGAGCCCATGGTCCTGCGGGGCCCGTCGCAGTTCATCGCCGGCATCGTGGTGACCTCGTGACCGGACCTGATCTGACCGGACCTGATGTGACCGGACCCGAAAGCACGGCGGGGACCGACGAACCGGTCCCCGGCGACTTGGACTACGACCTCGACACTCCCTTCGATGCCGACGCGTTCGACACCGAGGCTGACGACTTCACCGACCTGGTCGAGCCCGAGGAGTCCCACCGCGGGGCCTTCGGCGACTACGGCGGCACCTCCGGTGCGCTCATCGACCGGTCCTTCCGGGAGCGCATCATCGTCGTGGGCGTGACGCTCGGCGGCGGTGATCCCGAGCGCACGGAGGCCGACCTCGACGAGCTGGCGATGCTGGTGGACACGGCCGGTGCCGATGTCGTCGGGCGCATCCTCCAGCGCCGCTCCGCGCCCGACCCCGCCACCTACCTCGGCAAGGGCAAGGTCACCGAGCTCAAGGAGCTGTCCGAGGCGCTCGACTGCGACACCGTGGTGTTCGACGACGAGCTGAGCCCGGCTCAGCAGCGCAACCTGGAGAAGCAGCTGGGACGCACGGCACTCGACCGCACCGCCGTGATCCTCGACATCTTCGCCCAGAACGCATCGAGCGTGGAGGGCAAGGCCCAGGTCGAGCTGGCCCAGTTGCGCTACCTGCAGCCCCGCCTGCGCGGCAAGGGCAAGGGCCTCTCCCAGCAGGCCGGCGGCATGTCGGCCGGCGGCGGCGCCCGGGTCGGCAGCCGCGGTCCTGGCGAGACCCAGCTCGAGACCGACCGCCGCCGCATCACCCGGCGGATCCACAAGCTCGAGGCGGACCTGCGCGCCATCAACCACCAGCGCGACACCCAGTACAAGCAGCGCAGTCGCAGCCGGGCCGCCCAGGTTGCCATCGTCGGGTACACCAACGCCGGCAAGTCCACGCTGCTCAACCAGCTCTCCGGCGCCGGCGTGCTGGTCGAGGACCGGCTGTTCGCCACGCTCGATGCCACCACTCGGCGGCTCCAGCTCCCCGGCGGCGAGGCCGTGCTGCTCACCGACACGGTCGGCTTCGTCCGCAAGCTGCCCCACCAGCTCGTCGAGTCGTTCAAGTCGACCCTGCGCGTCGCCGCCGAGGCCGACCTGCTGGTCCACGTGGTCGACGGTTCGGCACCGGACCCCCAGAGCCACATCGACGCGGTGCGAGAGGTGCTCGCGGAGATCGGCGCCGGGGAGGTGCCCGAGCTGATCTGCTTCAACAAGGCGGATCGCTCCGATGAGGTCGCCCGCCTGGTCCGGTCCACCGAGGGCGCGGTCGGGATCTCCGCGCTCACCGGTGAGGGGATCGAGCACCTCCTGCTCACCATCGGCGACCGGCTCCGCGCCCAGACGACGGTGGTCGACCTGCTGATCCCGTTCGACCGGGGCGACGTGCTCGCCGAGGTCCACCGCGAGGGCGAGGTCCTGAGCGAACAGGTCGGGGAAGGCGGCATGGCGCTGACGGCGCGCCTCGACGAGGCCGCCTCGGCCAAGCTCCAAGCGTGGCGGGTGGCCTGACCAGCGGCTCCGCTGGGCCGCCGCGGCCGCTCCCGGTACGGTGTCCCCGTGACCGACCGTGCTGCCTCGACCTCCCCGTTCGCCGCTTGGGCGGTGGGAATTGCCACCTTCAGCGCCGACGGCAAGGTGCTCGACACGTGGTACCCCGATCTGTTCCTCGGCACCACCGAGGGCGCGCTGCGCCTGGCCGAAGAGCTCGGCCACACCAGCGGTGCGGGGACCTACCCCCTCAGCCGCGGCCAGGCCCTCGACTACCTGCGGGTCGACGTCCAGCACCTCACCGAGTCCGACGACCTGCGCCGGGTGCGCCGGGCGGCGGTCGTCACCTTCATCGGCGATCTGCAGGCGGCGCCGGCGGACGCGCACGACTGCTACCTGCGCCTGCACCTCCTCTCGCACCGTCTGATCCAGCCCCACGGGTGCAACCTCGACGGGCTCTTCGGCCTGCTCACCAACGTCGTGTGGACCAACCTCGGCCCGTGCGCGGTCGAGGGGTTCGAGCAGACCCGGATGCGGCTGCGGGTCGCCGGCCACACCGTCACCGTGTACGGCATCGACAAGTTCCCGCGGATGGTCGACTACGTGGTGCCCAGCGGGGTCCGCATCGCCGATGCCGACCGCGTGCCCTCGGCCAGGTGGGCACCGAGGCGCACGCG
>CAZCVS010000027.1:5343-7459 GCA_964501845.1 uncultured Iamiaceae bacterium | reverse complement strand
CTGCAACTTCAACGCCGGCACGCTCGGCACGTCGATGGTCGAGGGCCGCATCAGCGCAGGGGTCGTGGTGGGCGAGGGCTCCGACGTCGGGGGCGGGGCTTCGATCATGGGCACGCTCTCGGGTGGCGGGAAGGAGGTCATCTCGGTCGGTGAGGGATGCCTCATCGGGGCCAACGCCGGCATCGGGATCTCGCTGGGGGATCGCTGCACGGTCCAGGCCGGCTGCTACGTCCTGGGCGGCACCCGGGTCACGACCCCCGAGGGCCAGGTCGTGAAGGCCGCGGAGCTGTCGGGCCGCTCGGACCTGCTCTTCCGCCAGAACTCCACCACCGGGACGATGGAGGTCCTGTCGCAGACGGTGGACTGGGGCGCGCTCAACACCGCGCTCCACCAGAACGACTGATCCCGATGGCCGGGTTCACACCGCCGCCCTACCCCTACGACCGCCTGGCTCCGCTGCACGCGGCGGCATCGGCGCTGCCTGGGGGGATCGTCGACCTGTCGATCGGCACCCCGTGTGACCCGCCCCCGGCCATCGTCGCCGCGGCGCTCGCCGACGCCGACGCTGCCCGATCGTACCCGCCGTCGATCGGCACGCTGGCGTACCGGTCGGCGGCTGCCGGCTGGCTGCAACGCCGGTTCGGTGCCGAGATCGGGATCGACGCGGTCGCGGCCTGCATGGGCACCAAGGAGCTGGTGGCGGGCGTGCCGCAGTGGCTGCGGCTGCGGGCCCCCGAGCGCGACACGGTGCTGTACCCGGAGATCAGCTACCCGACCTACGCCATGGGGGCCACCCTGGCGGGTTGCCGGGCGGTGCCGGTGCCGGTCGACGACCACTGGCGGATCCGCCTGGACGCGATCGACCCGGCCGACGCGGCGCGGGCGCTGTGCCTCTGGGTGAACACGCCGGGCAACCCGGCTGGAGGCCTCGACGATCTCGGGGCCGCCGCCGCGTGGGGCCGCGACCGGGGCGTACCGGTGTTCTCCGACGAGTGCTACGCCGAGTTCACCTGGGACGGGCCGGGACGGTCGATCTTGAGCCACGGCACCGATGGCGTCGTCGCGGTCCACTCCTTGTCGAAGCGCTCGAACTTCGCCGGTGCCCGGGTCGGGTTCTACGCGGGGGACGGCGAGCTGGTCCGGTTCCTCTCCGAGGTGCGCAAGCACGCCGGATTCATGGTCCCCGGACCGATGCAGCACGCCGGAGCCGTGGCCTGGGCCGACGACGATCACGTCGCCGTGCAGCGCGAGCGGTACCGGGAGCGCCTCGACGTCGTTGCCGAAGGGCTGCGATCGTTCGGGCTCGATGTCGAGCGGCCTGGCGGCGCGTTCTACCTGTGGGTGCCGGCGCCGGGCGGCGATGCCTGGGCCCTGGCCAGGGAGCTGGCGCAGCGGGGAGGCCTGCTCGTCAGCCCCGGGGAGTTCTACGGCCCTGCCGGCGCCGGGCACATCCGGGTGGCGGCGGTCCAGCCGCTCGATCGCATCGGCCTCGGCCTGGAGCGGCTGCTCGACGCTTGACCACAAGCCGACCTCGGCCAATTCCTGTCCGAACCCCCCGGTCATGGGCGAGACTGAAGGGGTGATGCCCCAAGCAGCTGCGCCAGCCCCCTCATCCACCCCGGCCGCCACCGAGAAGCCCAAGGGCCTCCTCGGCATCTGGATCGGGGTGCTGCTGATGATCGGCGGCATCGTCTTGGGCATCGCGCTCATCGTGGTCGGGGCGACGTCGCTGCTCAACGGCTTCGACGATCTCCAGCGCGTGCCCATCAACGGTGGCGGCGTGGTCCGCATCGAAGAGACCGGGACCCAGACGATCTACGCCGAGCGTCCCTCGTCGGGGAGCGGCACCAGCTTCAACACGGGGGCGTTCAGCGGCTTCGGGCCTGACGTCGACGTGCGGGTGATCGGCCCAGCTGGCGATGATCTCATCGTCGCCACCGGCGGTGCCACCGAGACCTACACCTACGACGGGCGCGAGGGCGTCAAGATCGGGTCGTTCGTCGCGGCGACCGAGGGCACCTACCGGATCGTGGCGCGGAGCCAAGACGGCGGCGTTCCCGGGGGCTACACCACGATCGCGGTGATCCACGACACCACCGACTACGGCAAGGGCCAT